>DATMOV010000396.1:0-3658 GCA_035568055.1 Cytophagaceae bacterium | reverse complement strand
TTTCCATTTTTTTTTCCATCGAGAATAAAAGATTCTGTGTCAATTCCTCCTTCGGGAAAATAGGTTCTGAAAAATCCATTCAGTATTCCATCTTTGTAATTCTCTTCTGATTTATTCTTGCCGCTCTCATAATAAGTTTTGGTAAGGCCATTCAGAAACCCATCACTATAATTGCTTTCTGATTTTATGACGCCCGAAGGAAAGTATTCTTTAACCAGTCCGTCGACCTTCCCATTCTTATAATTTCCTTTGGTTTTTATTTTTCCATCCGGATAATAAGTAAGTATCTCTCCGCTGAGGTCTCCTTCCTGATAGGTGGCTTTCTGCAGCAATATGCCTTGCTCATTATACACATACACGGGACCTTCCCTGAAATTATTGACAAGATTGAACTTCACTTTTACCTGTCCGTTCTCATAATACTCAGTATAAGTGCTGTCAGGTTGTCCCTCAGTCAAAAAGCTTTCCGCCGCTAATTTCCCGCTTGGATAATATTGCTTATAAGTCCCTTTGATAATTTCTCCGCCAAAATCATTTTTATAATCTTCTCTTCGGATGATCTGTCCTGCAAGGTTATAATAAAATGCTTCTCCATCTTTTACACCATGACGATAATACATTTTAATTTTGGGCTTTCCTGTTTCAAAATATTCCATATAGACGGAGTCGGGCATATCATTTTTATAAAATGCTCTGATGATCAGATCGCCTTCCTGTGAATATTTCAGGTAAAAACCTTCTTTTTTGCTTGTGTCGGATGCTGAAACATAATACTCTTCCCTGAGAGGAGTAGCCAGTCCGGTGGTATCGAATTTTTCATAGAAGGTCTGTTTCTTAATTTGAGCTTCTGAGCACAAAGCACAAAGCACAAAGCACAAAGTCAGAATAAGAGTGTCCGATGAATATATATTTTTCAAAAGGATTCGCTTTACATTTTTTCGATTACGATGGCAGAGGCGCCGCCGCCGCCATTGCATATAGCTGAAACGCCGATCTTACCATTTTTCTTATTCAGCACATTACTCAGTGTGGTGACTATCCTGGCACCTGAGCAGCCGATAGGATGCCCAAGAGATACCGCGCCCCCAAATACATTTACTTTTGCCGGATCAAGGTTGAGCTTGATGTTATTAGCAATGGATACTACTGCAAAGGCTTCGTTGATCTCGTAAAAATCGACCTGATTTTCTTTGATACCGGCATTTTTCAACGCTTTAGGAATCGCGATAGAAGGAGTCGTGGTAAACCATTCCGGTTTCTGCTCAGCATCGGCAAAGCCGAGTATTTTCGCTATTGGTTTGAGCCCAAGCTGTTCCGCTTTTTCTTTGCTCATCAGGATAAGTACCGAAGCTCCATCATTAAGACTGCTGGCATTGGCAGCAGTTACTGTACCGTCTTTCTGAAAGACAGGTTTCAATGTTGGCACCTTTTCAAAATTTACTTTTTTATATTCTTCGTCCTCACTAACCATTAAAGATGTACCACCTTTTTGGGGAATCTCCACAGAAACAATTTCATCTTTAAACATTCCTGATTGTGTGGCTGCGGATGATCTTTTGTAAGACTCTATCGCAAATTCATCCTGCATCTCCCTGGTGATCTTCATTTCTTTGGCAGTAAGCTCGGCGGCATTGCCCATGTGAAAATCATTATACACATCCCATAATCCGTCTTTGATAATACCATCCGTAACTTGTCCGTGGCCAAGCTTATAGCCGCTTCTGGCTTTATCAAGGTAATAGGGTACGTTTGACATGCTTTCCATACCTCCGGCGACTACTATATCATTAACGCCAAGCATGATGGACTGTGCCGCCAGCATGATGGCTTTAGAGCCTGAGGCACATACTTTATTGATGGTAGTAGAGGGAACATCATACCCCAGACCTGCGAAAATCGAGGCCTGGCGTGCAGGTGCCTGACCGACATTGGCTGTAAGCACATTGCCCATATATACTTCCTGTATTTCCTTTGCCTCCACACCAGCCTTTCTCAGCGCTCCTTTAATTGCGGCGGCTCCAAGCTGCGGCGCGTTAAGATTCGCAAGCACGCCTCCGAAACTTCCGATCGGAGTTCTTACCGCTGACATGATATATACCTCTTTCATCTTTTAAATATTTAAATTTTAGTTTACCAGTCAGGCTTATCCTTATCATATTTAGGTTTGCCCTTCTTTTTTATTTGCTGAAGATACTGAATCTCCGAGTTCTTCATAGCTTCCAATATCATCCGGGCTTTATCTTCACTCATATTCATCTGCTTTAATCTTTGGGAAATAAGCGCATCTCTCTTACTCTTACCTTTTTCATCGGGCTTAAGTTCATTATTTTCTTCTATATCGCCCTGGCCCGACTTGTTTCTGTTTTTATTTTTTTCCCCCTCCCCTTTGCTCTTTTCCAGGATGCCGTTATTGTTTTGCACTGACTGCTGATTCTGGCCCGGTTTTCCCTTGCCGTCATGATTGGCTGACTTGCCTTTGTCCCCCGATGGGTTGTCATCATTTTCCATCATTTCCGATTGGTCAGTATGGTCTTTCTGCTTGTTTTTATCCTGCTCAGCAGGATTTTTCTTTTCATTCTCTTCCAGCTTCTTTTTGATGAGTTCATAATTATAGCGGGCAGCTTCATTTTCCGGATCGGCTTTCAAAGCCTGTCGAAAATATTTGAGTGCGTGCAGATATTCTTTGTTGGCAGTCGCAATCATGCCCAGCTGATGGTTCGAAACAGAATTAAGTTTCGCATTCAGTGATTTGCTGAGTTTGATATAGTGAACTTCAGCATTTATCGAATCATTCAGAAAATAATAAGAATGCGCAAGATTCATTCTTACACGTTCATCAGTGTTATTATATGAATTTATGAGTGTATTATATTTTACTATTGAAATGCCGTATTCTTTTAAAGAATAAGCGGACTCAGCCTCTTGCTTTAGTTTATTAACATCAGCAATCTGAGTAAAACGGCCCCAGAGAGAGAAGAAAATATTAAGAAGAATAATTATAGCAAACCTCATAGCCTGATGATCCTCACTGTTACAAGTACATCTATCACTATTAAAAATAATGCTATTAAGAGAAAATAAAAATATTTGTTCGCGGCAGCGTCAATTTTTCTGATATCCCTCACAACGCCTTCAATACTATTTATTTTATTGATGAGGTGTTCTGACTCATTCACATTTTCATTGATCTCAAAATACGTACCTCCTGCAATTTCCGCGAGTTGAATCAGCGGCTGCGCATTGAGTGCTGTCACTATATATTCATTATTTTTATCTTTTTTAAATCCACCACCGGTGATTGGTATTTTGGAGCCACTAACCGTGCCAATACCTACTGTAAATAGACGTATTTTATGAACTGCGATCTTTTCAGCCGCCTGTATAGTTCTTCTTCCAAAATTTTCCCCATCGCTAACAAGTATAATGACTTTCGCGTTATTGTTTATACTCCACTGTGATTTGTCCGACAGGTGTTTTTCCAATGCTAACTCCAATGCGGGGGAAAAGTCGGTTCCTTTATTGGTGATCAGATCGGAATTGAGAGTTTCTATAAATTCATTCAATGCAGTATGGTCTGAAGTAAGCGGGCATTGCAGGAAAGCATCTGAGGTAAAGATAATAAGCCCGATCCTGTCGGAATTGAAATTTTTAATAAAGT
>DATMOV010000395.1:0-4803 GCA_035568055.1 Cytophagaceae bacterium | reverse complement strand
TGTTGTTACTCTCAGATCCTACACTGCTGGCTCAAAGTATATTAGTTAGCCCCGACATTATCCTTGTATTCTTTTTTCTTTTATCTCTTAATTCATTATTGCAAAACAAGAAACCCCTTCTTGTTATCTCATTGATTTTTTTGGCAATGATAAGCATGAGAGGAATGATGCATGTTGTAATCATTTTTTTATTCAACATTTTTAATATTTACCTGCAAGAAGGAAAGATAATATTGAAAAGACTTTCTATGATTCTCTCTTATATCCCAGCGGGTTTTATTGCCGGGCTATGGTTGTACCTTCATTTTCTTCATACAGGCTGGGTTGGTTATCATGACGATTCTCCATGGAGCGGCTGCTTTCAACCGGTTGACATGAAAGGCCTGTTTAGAAACATTTTCATATTTGGATGGAGAATGATTGATTTTGGCAGAATCATTATATGGATCCTGGCAATTCCGGTTATATATTATTCTGTTAAAAGATCGCTGTTTGATGAAAATTCAAAAAGGCTGTTCGGGATTTTTGTTATTTCTATAGTGGTACTTATTCCCAATATGATTCTTCATACTAATCTTCTGGGACACAGGTATCTTATTATTATTTATTTTTTATTTGCCCTGCTGATTTTTTATCAGATAAGGCTGCTGAATCCAAATCTGATCAAAAGACTTTCTTTATTGGCTGTATTTATTCTTCTATGTGGTAATTTACTTGTTTATCCTGAAGGTATTGCTCAGGGTTGGGATTCATCACTTGCGCACTATCCTTATTATAAATTAAGAAAAGAAATGATGGAGTTTATTAAAAATGAGAAAATTCCTTATAACGAAGTTGGCACGGCTTTTCCCAATAATGTTAATATTAGGTTTATCGACCTGGGAGATTCATCCTATTGTTTTACAAACAAAGATGTGAAGAAAAATAAATATGTCTTTTATTCCCACATATTTAACGATTTCACAAATGAGGAAATTGAAGAACTTAAAAAATGGCCGATCATTAAAAGAATAAAATCTTTAACCGTGGAGGTTATTCTATATAAAAATCCTGCTGAATTATGAAGCTGATAGACAATAAAAAAAATCCCGACTGCTTGAGGCAATCGGGATTATCTTAAAAACCCTCAAATTATTTTAAGGTATTATAAAACCCTTTACTTATTTCAAAGTAAATTTTCTTTCCACCTTATTAAAAGGGCCTTCTACAAATTTTCCGTTCTTGTCAAGTAGCTCTAGCTGCACTGTATTTTCTCCCATGGGAAGACCTTCAATAACAAATGGCTGCCATTGATCTATCATAAATTCATTACCATTGATCGTAGCTTTTACTTTATTTCCTTTAGGGTCCAGCGTGGTATTTACTAAATAAAAATCCAGCAAAATTCTTTTGGTATCCTCACCGGTATATTCGCCTTTAGGCCTGCTATAAAAAAGAAATGGTTTAGTGAGATCTATTTTTTTCGAAGGAATATTTCCTACCGTAAATTGGCGCAGGTCAAAAGCCTCAAACTGCTTAAGACTCTCATGGTATGACCTTGAAAGAAATGACAACGCTACATAATGTCCATCTTTAAGCTTCTCGGTAAAATCTGTTTCGTAATGAGCGATATAGGGTTCATTATTCAGGATCAAATGTATATGCTGGCCTTTTGGGGAATTGTTACAATGTTTGCTTGCAGCATCCGGAGTTGGAACTGCAAGGGTATAATTTTTCAACACATAAGAGAACTGGACATCTCCTGATTTAAGTTTTGCATTCTCTTCCGGCTTATTAAGCTCAAGGGTTGCGTCATTAAATTCCGCTGATCCTCTGAAGGGAATCAGCTTGATATTTCCTTTAACCATCATACCAGTGGTATCTTCCACGGGAGCGGCAGTAGGCATAGGAACTATTACTTCGGTGGTATCTATCTGCTGACTTGTCTTTTCGTTATTCTTGTTGCTGCAAGAAAAAAATAGGGTAGAGGCAATGCTTAAAATTAAAAATGATCTTATCATATATGTTTTATTTTAGGGTTAAAGATTTATTATATTTAAAAAATTAATATAGTATAATCTGGCAATAACCGGATAATGCGCTATCTGTTATATTTTTTTACAAATAATATTGGCAGCCTTACATCATAAACAGCTTATACAAGCCGAATTTAAACTAATATTTACCCATATATGAAGCGGGTAAGACATTATATTTTCCTGAGAGACGTTTTAATGCTGGCCATTACTGCCTTTGGCGGACCCCAGGCGCATATCGCTTTATTTATAAAGGTGCTGGTAAAGAAAAGAGCTTATCTTACCGAGGCTGAATTGATAGAATTGAATTCTTTTTGTCAGATGTTGCCTGGCCCCGCTTCTACACAGACATTAACCGCGGTAGGCTTTAAGATGGGAGGGCCTACGCTTGCATTTCTTACATTGCTGACCTGGATATTCCCTGCCGTTTTTATCATGACATTTTTAGGAGTCTTCCTCTCAGGCTGTGAAATTCCTATACTGGAATATACCAGGTATGTACAGATTATCGCAGTAGGTTTCGTAGCTTATGCAGCTTACAGGATCTCTACTACAGTAGTAAATACAAGAGCGAGTTCCGCGATACTCGTCATTTCAGCGGTCTCGTGCTACATAGTGCATACACCCGCAATTTTCCCTTTTGTGATTATTGCCGGCGGGTTGCTTACCTCTTTTAAATACAGAGGACAACCGTTAGAAGAGAAAAGAGAAAGATTGAAAGTGGAATGGTCGAACTTTATTTTGTATGCGGCGATATTTGTCGGAGCCGCTTTGCTTGGTCATTTTACCAGAAGTCTTGATAATCCTGCCATCAGCAAAGTTATTAGAATATTTGAGAACTGCTTCCGTAACGGGAGTCTTACTTTTGGCGGTGGCGAAGCGCTGGCAGCGCTGTTCTTCAAACAATTTGTGGAATTCAAACAGTACCTCACAAGAGAAGAATTTCTTTCAGGCTATGGAGTGCTAAAAAGTTTGCCAGGCCCTCTGTTTTCATTCAGCTCTTACATTGGCACATTGTCCATGCGCGAATACGGACTGGGTGGCCAGATAGCAGGCAGTGTGATGGCAGCAGCCGGGATATTTCTGCCCGGAACAATTCTGATATTTTTCTTTATACGCTTCTGGGAAAGATTAAAATATTATAGAGTTGTTCGTGCTTCACTGGAAGGAATCAATGCGGCAAGTGCTGGCATAGTAACTGCTACGGCATTAATTTTATTTCAGCCTCTGGTCGTATCCGGACAGGCAGGACTCATCAATTATGGAGTAGTTGGAACAACATTCCTGCTTTTGCTTTTCACAAAAATTCCTTCGCCTGTGCTGATTTTGATTGGGTTGGCCGCGGGGTTTGTTTTTTGATAGTTGTGAGTTGATGGTTGTTTGATGCTAGTTCTGCTCCTGTGTAGGCAGAAGTTAATTTTAAATGGATGGAACCTCAAAATACAAGTTCCTTCGTTCCTCAGGATAACAGCGAGGGTGGTAGTTAAATTAATTTTTGTGGGTCAATGAAGTTTTAATGTTAACTAATTGTTCCATTCACTTAAAACTCATAGCATAAAACCCCTAATGCAGCACCTGATGTTTCAGCAAGCCTTCAAGATACTTTCCATATCCGCTTTTAAGCAATGGCTGTGCGAGTTTTTTTAATTGTTCGGCATCGATGAATTTCATTTGATAGGCTACTTCTTCAATACAGCCGATCTTGAGCCCCTGTCTTTCTTCTATCACCTGGACAAAATTTCCTGCCTGCATCAGAGAGCTAAACGTTCCTGTGTCAAGCCAAGCTGTTCCGCGGCCTAGTACTCCGACTTTAAGTTTCCCTCTCTGAAGGTATACTTTATTTACATCGGTGATTTCATATTCGCCTCTGGGGCTTGGCTTAAGATTCTTAGCGATTTCCAGAACTTCATTATCATAAAAATATATTCCCGGCACGGCGTAATTTGATTTCGGCTTCTCTGGCTTTTCTTCTATCGAGATCGCTTTGTGATGTTTGTCGAATTCAACAACCCCGTATCTTTCCGGATCCTGCACATGGTAAGCGAAAACAATACCGCCTTCAGGATCATTATTGTGCTGGAAGATTTCGCTGAGTCCCGCGCCATAAAAAATATTATCGCCAAGGATCAAGGCTACCTTATCCTTGCCAATGAATTTTTCGCCGATCACAAATGCCTGTGCGAGTCCGTTAGGTTCATGCTGCACAGCATAAGAAAAAGAACAGCCCAGAGATTTACCATCGCCGAGCAGCTTCTCAAAATGAGGAAGGTCATGTGGTGTGGAAATAATAAGTATTTCACGAATACCTGCGAGCATAAGGCAAGACAGAGGATAGTATATCATTGGCTTGTCATATACTGGCATTAGTTGTTTGCTCACTGCAAGCGTAAGCGGATGCAAACGTGTGCCTGAACCTCCGGCAAGTATTATTCCCTTCATCTTATTCTTTATTTATGAATGCCTGATTATTTCTAAACCAGTCTAATGTTATCTTCAATCCTTCGCGTATTTGAACTTCGGGTTCATAGCCTAAAAATTCCCGGGCTTTGGATATATCAGCAAGGCTGTCACGTACATCGCCAGTTCTGCTTTCGCCATGTATGACTTCTATGTCAACTCCTGAAATATCTTTTAAAATATCCACAAGAATATTCAATGAAGTCCTGCCGCCAACAGCCATGTTGTAAACCTGGTTAAAAGCTTCATCATTGGTTGCGAAAGCAGCATTGATATTGCCTCTTACCACATTGCTCACAAAGGTAAAATCTCTGGTTTGCTCGCCATCGCC
>DATMOV010000394.1:0-3896 GCA_035568055.1 Cytophagaceae bacterium | reverse complement strand
CAATATTTCTGCTCCTTGAAAAAATACTTTTACTTCTTTTATTTCAGTCACACTAATATCAATAGACTGAGCAGAAGCCTTAGTTAAGAAAAATAAAAGAAAGGATATAATTGAAAAAAGTCTCATGGTTTTTGAATGTTGGTTATATATTAATACCATTATTCATAAAAGATAAACCATTAGGGTTAATTATTCAAGCCGAATTTTGACAAAGTCTTCCTTTGACAAAGTTATAAAGGCCTCAGTTTTCAGATTAATAATAAATTTGAACGATTTCTTCAAACATTTCTTTTGTCAATGGCTTGGTTTTAAAGTCAATAGGTACATTAAATTCTTTTGCTTTCACTTTATCATCGGCGTTATCGGAAGTAGTAAGCATAACTATAATAGCCTCACTTTGTAGCTCTTTATCCAGCTTTTTATATTCTACAAGAAATTCCCATCCATTCATACCAGGCATATTAATATCCAGAAAAATCAAGTCCGGATGTTTATCTCTATGCTGGTCTTTTGATTTTAGATATTCGAGTGCCGCTTTACCACTCTCTTGTACTAAAATAAAATTTGCAGCATTGCTTTTCCTGATCACTCTTTCATGAAAAAAATTATCGTCTGGATTGTCAACGACCAGCATAATACAGTTCAATTTTTTGATCATGACTCTATAACCTTGAAATAGTAAACCCGAATGTGCTGCCTTTTCCAGAAATAGATTCTACAGAAATTTCACCTTCATGAATTTCCACGATTTTTTTACAATTGGCAAGGCCTATGCCATTGCCTTCGTATTTATCATTTGGATGAAGCTTCTGGAAAATGTGAAATATTCTTTCAAAGTGTTCTTGTTCTATTCCAATACCATTATCAGTTACAGAAAATTTCCATTTATTTCCTATCCGCTGGGAGTAAATATTGATTTCCGGCTTAATGTCCTTGTGACGGAACTTAATAGCATTGGTTATCAGGTTTTGGAAAACCTGCCTCATTTCTGTTTCGTATACATTTACTTCAGGCATTTTTCCAATTGTTATTATGGCTCCTGATGATCGTATCATGTTTTCCAGATCCGCTATTACATCCTTGATTAACTCTGAACAATTAACAAAAGATAGTTTTCGGTCACGCCCCAGGCGTGAGAAATCGAGTAATGCTTTTGTTAAGGTACTCATTCTTTCAGTAGCACGGTTCATTGAATTTAAATATCCCAAAGCAGTATTATCCAGTCTTTCACTGTAATCTTCTTTGAACACCCCAATGTAATTAGATACCGTCCTAAGTGGTTCCTGCAAGTCATGGGAAGCTATATAGGCAAACTGTTCCAGCTCCTTATTTTTTGCTGTTAATTCGGAAGTCCGTTGTTTTACTTTTTCGTCTAACATAGCATTCGTATTGAGAAGTAGTTGCTCCGCTTGCTTCTGTTTGGTTATATCGAATGAGAGAATCAGAATACCTTCAGGTACAGGTTGCATCCTAAGCTCGAAATATCCTTTCGAGCCATCTGGAAAATCAAATTCGTTGACCATTTGATGTGCAACCTGTTCGTTCATACATTTTTTGATAAAGCTGAACATTTCAGTTGCTTCAATACCCGGATATTTTTCAATCATTCTTTGCCCAAGAAGTTCCTCTCTGCTATACTTTCCGTGTATAGCAACAGTATTATTTACATAAACATATTGATAATCACTATTAACAATCTGTATTCCTTCTATCATCTTATCAAAGATGCGGTATTTCTCGGAAGCCATGTAAGTCTAATTTTTAGATTATTCTGCTCATCATTATTTTTCCTAAAAGTCCTTCAACCGGCTTTAACATTAAAGCAATACTCCCTTTAAAAGAAAGAGCAATAAGCAAACCGGTAGCAAATGAATCAATAAAAGGATCTAATACTGCTTCGGATATCAGAAAGATGATAATTGCCACAGTGAAAACAATGGAAGTTGCTCTTTTTTTGGCAGTCACTTTTTTGGTTTCCTGTAACGCGTTTTTAAGAATCGTTACATCCTGAACAGTACCAACTATCTTTTCTACGATCCGATCTTCTTTAACGATCAAATGACCTTTTGCATTCAAATATTTAATGACATTATCTGATGTATAAATCCGGAAAGTGATATCATAATAAGAATCATTTTTCAGGTCTTCCATACATTTTTTAAATATATAAAAATCATCAGAGTGAATTTTTCTGCTGAATTTTTTGAAAGTAGGGGTGCCGGAAATAGAAGAGCATTGCAGTATACTATATGCTTCTTCAGAGAAGAAAATATTTTTTGAAATAAAATCATATTCCCAATTCCCAACCTGGGCAATTTTTTGAGCTTCAGCTAATTTGGTTTCACTGAGCCGAAGAGCCTGTTCTGCCAGAAATTTTTCCTTTTTTATAAGATACAGTCTCTGGGAGTTTTCAATACTTAAACGGAGAGATTCCGGATTCAAGGAGTCTTTGGAAAGATAATCGGTAGCTCCTTCATGTAGCAGCTGTACTATGGTCTTTTCATTCTTTTGTCCGGTAAGCATGATAATTGGAGTATCAATTCCTCGTGATCTGGTTTCTTTCAGAATATCTAATCCGTTCATACCTGGAAGATGATAATCCAGAAAAATACAATCATACCTGGTATTTTTCATTTTTTCAAGACCAGAAAGGCCATCACAGCTCTCAACAACTTCTGCAGGCACTCCTGAATTGGATATGGCCCTTTTAAAGAAGAATCTATAATCTTCATTATCCTCGATAATCAAAATTTTGAAGGTCATAATAATCTGAGTATTATAATGCTTAGTCTATAAAAATAGATAATATATCTAAAAAAAGCAAGTGCGAATGAAGTTGGGGAATAGAGTTTTGAGCTACATTCTGCTCGACGCAGCGTTACGCCGCTTTAAATAATTTGTATGGGATCTGTCCGGGATTTCGATATTGATCAGCACATGAGCCTGTAGTATGGGGTTATTTCCCTTTCAACTGATAATCTCCAAGTTTAACAAAAGAATATCCTTGAGCTCTTAGAACAGGTATGGCTATTCCCAATGCCTCTTTTTCGTACCAGAAAGGATGGTTAAAATGCATGATAACAACGGCTCCATTTTTTGCATTCTTTATGATATTTTCACTGATAACATTAGCAGGAGTAAATGGTACCGCATCGCCGGAAAGTATGTCGTAGCTTACAACCTGCATACCTAATTGATTGGCTATTTTAGCGCATGTTTCATCGGTATATGCAGTAGCTGAGCGAAAAAATCTCGGACGTCTCCCTGTTATTTTCTCAATCTTTCTGGCATTCAATTCCATTTCATCTATTACTTCCCCAATATTCTTTGTAGCAATTACCCCATACTTTGTTTCTCCATCCACAGAGCATAGTCGATGGTTGAGCCCATGATTTTCTATTTCGAACAATTGATTATCTGCAAGACTTTTAAATATTTCTAAATTGGCATCAATCCATAACCCTGAAATAAATAACGTTGCCGGAATCTTTTCCTTTTTGAGAAAGTCAATTAGCCCCGCATTATAGTCATTACTTTTACCAATACACGCATCAAACGTAAAGGCCAGTAATTTTTTATTAGTAACTAAGTCTTCATCTACACCTTTTACGAATTCACCAAATCTTCCGGGTTTAGCATTTGGAAACTCTTTAATGATTGTTCTTTTTAATTTTAAATAATCGGGAGTATATAATGTCTTAATGACCGTATGTAATGAATCCGTTGTCGATGTCTTCGGTTCTGAAATCGAATTATTAAAAGAAGTGATAATAAAGAATAAGAATAATAGTAATAATGAGCATGATAAAATGAAGGGTATTCTTTTTTTCATAATGATATTATATTGATTAGGTTATGATGGATAATGGATCGCCCGCTTCTTTGCCACCAACCAG
>DATMOV010000393.1:0-3628 GCA_035568055.1 Cytophagaceae bacterium | reverse complement strand
CTTTCAGGAAATTATTGAAGCCAATAACTCTGTTCCTGTAATTCTTACTGATGATGAGGAAAATCCTATCAGTGACAGAAATGTGAATTTGCCGAAGGATTTAACGGAAAAGCAAAGAGCCATTATTTTGAAGGCGGAAGTGAATGAAATGAAGCTGGAACATCCGCCAATTGTAGTAGAAATAGCGCCTGGTTTCAGAAATTATATTTTTTACAAAAACTCTTTTCTGTTAAGACAGCTGCTATACTACCCTTATGTACAGCTTACAGTCATTTTTATCTTTGCTTTTATAGCCTATATGGCATTCAGCTCCTCAAGAAACTCCGAGCAAAATCGTGTATGGGTAGGGCTTGCAAAGGAGACTGCTCATCAATTAGGCACGCCTTTGTCCTCTTTGATGGCATGGATAGAGTTGTTCAAGAATGATCCAAAATACCAGGATGAGGAGATAGTCAAAGAGCTTGAAAAAGATGTAACCAGGTTGGAGATGATCACTGCAAGATTCTCCAATATCGGCTCAGTTCCAGCGCTTCAGGATGAAAATATTCTGAAGGTTGTTCAGGAATCCATAGACTATTTGAAAACCAGGGTATCGAGCAAGGTGAAGTTTACCGTAAGTTCTAAAGCGAAGGAGCTGGCTACTGCAAAAATTAATAAACCACTCTTTGAATGGGTGATCGAAAATGTATGTAAAAACGCGGTGGATGCCATGAATGGCATAGGGAGACTTGATCTAGAAATAATCCCCCTGAGTGAAAGTAAAATGGCAATTGATATTACAGACAGTGGAAAAGGAATTCCCAGATCTAAGTTTAAGGCTGTTTTTGAGCCCGGATATACCACTAAAAAGCGAGGCTGGGGGCTGGGGCTAACACTGGTAAAAAGAATTGTCGATAATTATCACAAAGGTAGAATCTTTGTCGATTGGTCCGAACCGGGGAAAGGTACGACTTTCAGGATTGTTGTTAATAGTTGATGGGTATTAGTTGTTGGTTGTTAGTAACTTGTCTGTTAAAATGGGTAATGGATTTAAGTTGTACTTTGTTAGAAAGACGATCAACAAGTCTTGCAAAAATAATGGAGAGCACACTAACAACTATCAACTTACAACCATCAACAATTTTTCTATCATCAACAAACAACTATTTTCCTTTTGTATTGATTTAATAATCCTTTACTTTTGCAGTCGCAATTTCTAGTTAAGTAATCCAAAATTAAAAATAAGTATATAAATGGCTAATAAAGGTAAAATAACGCAGATCATTGGGCCGGTAGTTGATGTGAGTTTTGAAGATGAAGGTTCACACTTGCCAAAGATCCTGAATGCGCTGGAAATAACCAGACCAAACGGACAGAAAGTTATATTAGAATGTCAGCAGCATTTAGGTGAAGACAGGATCAGAACTATCGCGATGGATAGTACAGACGGACTTCTGAGGGGAATGGAAGTAATTGACAAAGGCTCTCCGATTGAAATGCCTGTCGGCGATGACATCAAAGGAAGATTATTTAATGTGGTTGGTGAAGCCATTGATGGCATCAAGCCTCCCAAAGGCGACAAAGGATTATCAATCCACCGTCCAGCCCCAAGATTTGAAGACCTTTCAACCTCCAGCGAAGTATTATTTACAGGTATAAAAGTGATAGACCTTCTTGAGCCTTATGTAAAAGGAGGAAAGATCGGTTTATTCGGTGGAGCCGGTGTCGGTAAAACCGTATTGATCATGGAGCTTATTAATAACATCGCGAAAGCTTATGAAGGACTTTCAGTATTCGCAGGAGTTGGAGAGCGTACACGTGAAGGAAATGACCTGCTTCGTGAAATGATCGAGTCTGGCGTTATAAAATATGGCCATGAATTCAAAGAGTCTATGGAAAAAGGCGATTGGGATCTTTCAAAGGTTGATATGAGCGAATTGGCTAAATCACAGGCAACACTGGTGTTCGGACAAATGAACGAGCCTCCGGGCGCACGTGCAAGAGTGGCACTTTCCGGACTTACAGTAGCTGAATATTTCAGAGATGGTGACGGACAAGGACAAGGAAGAGATATCCTGTTCTTTATTGATAATATATTCAGGTTTACTCAGGCTGGTTCTGAGGTGTCGGCACTTCTTGGACGTATGCCATCAGCAGTCGGTTACCAGCCTACACTGGCTACAGAAATGGGTGCTATGCAGGAGCGTATCACTTCAACCAAGAGAGGTTCTATCACTTCCGTACAGGCAGTTTATGTGCCTGCGGATGACTTGACCGATCCGGCACCGGCAACTACCTTTGCTCACTTGGACGCAACGACTGTGTTATCGAGAAAGATCGCTGAGCTGGGTATTTATCCAGCCGTGGATCCGCTCGATTCAACTTCAAGGATTCTTAGTAAAGACATATTGGGAGCTGAACATTATAACACCGCGCAGAGAGTAAAAGAAATCCTTCAGAGATATAAAGAATTACAAGATATCATTGCTATTCTTGGTATGGATGAACTTTCTGATGAGGATAAGCAAGTAGTACACAGAGCGAGGCGCGTACAAAGATTCCTTTCTCAGCCATTCCACGTAGCAGAGCAGTTTACAGGACTGAAAGGTCAGCTCGTGAATATTAAAGATACCATTATTGGTTTTAACGCCATCATGGATGGAACGTATGACCATCTTCCTGAATCAGCATTCAATTTGGTTGGTACTATTGAGCAGGCTGTAGAAAAAGGTCAGAAATTAATGGCAGAAGCAAAATAGTAAATAGTGCTTAGTGCTCAGGTTTCTAAGCACAAAGCACAAAGCACAAAATATATGCATTTAGAAATAATCACTCCCGATCAGAAGATTTTTGCAGGTGAAGTATTGGCGGCAAATTTTCCGGGAAGCGCCGGGGCTTTTGAAGTGGAAAAAGATCATGCTCCATTAATCAGCACATTGGAAAAAGGAAATATTACAATCAGGGGCGCGGGCGGTGCAGCAGATAAAAATATTATGATTGAAGGCGGCCTGGTAGAAGTGCTACACAATAAAGTGATTGTGCTGGCAGAATCAGTTCTTTGATTAACTAAATTGATTGGGAGAATCGTTTAATTCTCCCAATCAAGATTTGTTTTCCGCTAAATAGCTTATTGTGGATTTAACTCAGTATAAAAGAGTCTAATCTATCTTACCTCCCTTGTTAAACTTCAAATCATCTTCTGTATTCTCTTTGCTGTCTTTTCCTTTTGAAATAAGGAGAAAATTATTTCCATTTTCTGTTACAGAATAGATTAATGGATTTCCCCAGCCATCTTTGATCCATTCTCTTCTTACCGGACTATTTCCGGTCATCTTTTCCAGATCCGCGGGGAAGCTGTTTGAATGAGATTTATATTTATTCAGATATTCTACCGTGTTTATACATTTTTTCTCCGTTTCTTTTTCAGCAAAAACAGAAGAACCCAGCAAAGAGATGCCGACTGATAAAATAACTACTGCCAGAATTACTCCAAGTGAATATATAAGAGTTTTCCTGACAAGTTTCCTGAATGATTCTGAGTGAAGCCATATCATCAATTCAGTAAAAAAACTTTCCGATTTTTCGGAAGGATCTCTTTTTTGATAGGTTATGAAATAGTAAGATAGTCCGGTTACAACAAAGATCAGCA
>DATMOV010000392.1:0-9125 GCA_035568055.1 Cytophagaceae bacterium | reverse complement strand
TACTTTCCAGGCTTTGCACCTCACCGAGATCAAGCACACTTTTACCCATCATCTGCATAAAGCTTACTTTATTTTCTTCACTCATTGCCATTTGTCCCATGATCTGTTCCTTACAACTATGCAATTGAATAGAACCCAGAGGCGCTTCTTTGAGCTTTTTAATCTCTTTTAAAACCAGGGAACGGCTTTTCTCAAGATGCTTTGGTTCGGTACCAAAATAAATGGAGAAAAGACCTACATCGACAAAGGCATGATAACTGGCTTCCACGGAATATACATAGCCATGCCTTTCCCTCAGTGACAAATTCAGCCGGGAATTCATACCTGGTCCACCCAGTAAATTAACAAGCATATAAAACGGAATCCTTTTTTCACTCATGAGTCCGTATGCAGGTAGCCCCATCATACAATGTGCCTGGTGAATCGGCCGTTTCTTTTCTTCTATGAGGGGTGTATATTTTTTAAATAAAACACGTTTGTGCTTAGGCTGCATGCTTGGCAGGTCTGACAAGTATTTTTCGGCCAGCGCTTTTACTTGGCTGAAAGGTATATTTCCTACGGAAGAAAATATCAGCCTGGATGTATCGAAGTTCTGTTTGATGAACTTCCTAAAATCTGATCTTTTGAATGACTTCACTGTCTCCTGTGTGCCAAGGACATTATAACCTAATGAATGATCTCCGAATACAATGTTCTCAAAGCTGTCCTGGATGGCTTCTTCAGGTGTGTCTTCATACATAGACATTTCTTCCAGTATTACTGTTCTTTCCTTTTCTATTTCTTTAGAAGGAAAAGTTGAATTAAAGGTGATATCATAAAGCAGCTCAAAAGCTTTATCGTAATGAACATCCAGCAGGGAAGCATAAAAGCAAATCTTCTCTTTGGTGGTATAAGCGTTAAGTTCTCCGCCCAGCACTTCCAGCCTGTTGATGACGTGAAAGGATTTCCTGTTCCGGGTTCCTTTAAATGCCATGTGTTCCCAGAAATGAGCAAGCCCCTGCTGCTCCCGAAGCTCATCCCTGCTTCCTACGTCAAGCACAAAGCCCAGATGAGCCACTTTCGTAAAAGCAACCTGCTTATGTATTACTCTGATCCCATTTTTCAAAGTGATCATTTCGAAATTCTCGTCCATCAAATAAATTCAGCTAAAAAAATTAATTCCAGAAAACTTCCACAATAGTACTCCCCACCGCTACAGTAGTTCGTGAGATCCCATCTTTTCTCTTTAGTTTTAGTTTTCCATTTTTTACCAGAGCAGTTGATTGCTCCACTACTATAATCTCACTTTTTTTATGAAAAAGAACTGCTGCTTCATTGACATCACATTGAAACTTCAAAACAACTTTCTTTCCTTTTACCCTTTTTTCTAACGTATTGTTAAAGGTGGCAGCAGGATTGCTCAGTAATTCCTTAGCTCTGCTGGCTTGCGGCACTCCATATCCTATATAGTTATTTCCATAAGGATATAAATGCCCGCTTTTCTGGATGACATCAAAAAGCTGCTTGTTGGTAAGGCTTGGATTTTTCTGCATCATACAGGCAACAAAGCCCGCGATAGCAGGGGCAGAAAAAGATGTCCCGTTGGGTGAAAAGCATGATACATTTGGCTTCATATATGGCAGAAATTCCGGCCCAATACTGCTATACCCTATCCGGTTCCATACTTTGTCCCGGGTAGCGCCCACCGACAAAACTCCCTGTGCATCCGCTGGAGCAGAAATTATTTTCCATTCATCATTATCACCTTCATTACCCGCCGAAACTACTAGAAATATCCCCTTCTGATCCACTGCAATCTGCGCTGCTTTAGTAATTATTGTAGTTTTGCCATTCATATCCGTCTGCTTGTAATTTTCATTGGGGTCATCCATTTTGATGGCATAGCCAAGTGAAGTATTGATCAGGCGCACACCCATGCTGTCCATCCATTCCATCGCGCGAACCCAATTATCTTCCTCTCCGCGATATTCATGAGCCCCATTTTCTGTGCGTGCCAGATAAATATCGGCATTCACTGCCATTCCTACCTGAGTTTTATCTATTGGGTCATAACCTATAATCATATCAAGCACTATTCTTCCATGATAGTCAGAGTCTGGGAAAGAATCATCAACAAGGTCTTTTCTTGAAATGTCAATAAAATCCCTTTGGGCAATAATTCTTCTTTCATTAAAAAGATGCGTAAGGTATTTATCTGTACGGGCCTTATAATAGCCGGCATCAATCACTCCCACTTGTACACCCGTACCGGAAATTTTATCGTCGCCGAATAACTGTCCCTGCATCTGGCTGAGCGCGATGGAGAAATATTCTGGTTTAAGATCTGTGACGGTGCCTGTGGTCATGATCCTCTTATCTATCGGAATAATATCAATGACGAATTCATTTTTTCTGATCTTCTCAAACTCGTCCGCGGTAAGGCGGGCAGATACAGCATTGAGCCATTTGGAATAGTTTACAATTTTTGCTCCTTGTTTGGAAAGCGCTGACATATATTCGGCGTTTACCGGTATGTCAGTATATTGTTCCAAAGGAATATTCAGCAACGTACGATTCCTGATAGTTTGCTCACTTAAATTTATATGATAATCATAATTCTGAATATCTTTATCTTTCAGAAAGATCCAGAATTTATCCTGGGAATATGAAAAGCCTGTTGATAAAACTAATGCGGCTGCTAATGAGAATGATTTTAACATGTTGTGGTTTTAATGAATGTATAAAAATATAAACTAAAATGAAATACTTACCTATAGGCAAGGAGCTTTTTATAGAAAACAGGCGGAAATTCGTCAAAGAGCTAAAGCCTGGGAGCATCGCCATATTCAACTCCAATGATATTATGCCCACCAATGCCGATGGAACTATGCCCTTCAGACAGAATAACGACCTTTTTTATCTTTCAGGAATTGATCAGGAAGAGACTATTCTAATACTTTTCCCTGATTCCAAGAATTCTAACCAGCGGGAGATGTTATTTGTTAAAGAAACCAATGAACATATTGCCATTTGGGAAGGACAAAAGCTGACCAAAAAGCAGGCCATGGAAGCTTCTGGCATCCAAAATATACAATGGACTAAGCAATTTGATCACTTATTAGAACAGATCATTCCCGAGAGTGAATATATTTATCTTAACAGTAACGAGCATTCCAGGGCAGCGAAATTAGTACAGACCAGGGACGACCGGTTTTCAAAACATCTTAGGGAACAGTTCCCGCTTTCAAAATATGAAAGGTCTGCGCCCATTATGCAGGCTTTGAGAACTATAAAATCAGCAAAAGAGATAGAACTTATCAGTAAAGCCTGTGAAATAACAGAAAAAGCATTCCGCAGGATTTTAAGTTTTGTAAAACCTGGCATAACGGAATATGAAATAGAGGCTGAATTTATCCATGAATTTCTCCGGAGCAGGTCGCGCGGACCAGCTTATCAACCTATTATTGCCTCCGGGTTCGATTCATGCATTCTTCATTATGTGGAAAATCATAAAACCTGTATAGCCGGTGATATTATATTAATGGATGTAGCGGCAGAATATGCCAACTATGCTTCTGATATGACACGTGTAATTCCTGTAAATGGAAAGTTTACAAAGAGACAGAAAGATGTTTATAACGCTGTTTTACGCATTATGCGTGAAGCGACCACAATGCTGGTGCCTGGCAACACGCTCACCGAATATAACAAAGAGGTAAACAAAATTACCGAATCTGAATTAGTTGGATTGGGTTTACTGAATAAAACTCAGCTTAAAAACCAGGATCCTGAAAATCCTCTTTTAAGGAAATATTTTATGCACGGAGCCTCTCATGCACTTGGCCTGGATGTGCATGACGTTTACGATAAATATAATATTTTCAAGGAGGGGATGGTCTTTACCTGCGAGCCTGGAATTTATATCAGAGAAGAATCATTGGGGATAAGGCTTGAAAATAATATACTTGTAAGTTCAAACGGTCCTATTGACCTGATGAAAAATATTCCTGTTGAAGCAGAGGAAATAGAATATTTAATGGACTCAAAAAAATAGAAATAATTGTCAAAATATTGCAACCAACTAACGATTTTAACGTATTATATTGTACCCTTGTCTAAGATTTTAGAGAATACTATGAAAAAATTATACAGTGTGTTTTTGGTTTTTATACTAATAGTAGCTTCCTCTTTTGAGCAGCCGGATGCAAAAGCGTATTATGAGAATGGACTTACCAGCCTGAATAAAAAAGAATATATAAAAGCAATTGGTGAATTTACCAATGCTATCAGCCTTAATCCTACTTATGCCGATGCTTATTACCACAGAGCTTACGCCAAAGATCTTCTGGGAAAAAACATGGGCTTTTTCAGTCCTGAACTTTGTTATGATTTTGTCAGCGCTATGAAGCTCGGAAAACTTGACGCCGCCAATAAACTTGAGAAAACCTGTATGGGCGAATGTTATGACCTGGATGCAGCCTTCTTCGAACCGGAAATTGTATTCTGTGCGGATTTTAGCTCAAAAGTTTTAAGCGACTTACCTCCCGGTATCGAAAAACTCAATAACATTGTAAAACTTAATTTTTTTAATAACAAGATGACCGCCTTCTCTGAGAAATTCGGGAAGATCACCACCTTAATTTCATTAGATTTAAGCAGCAACAAAATCACTACAATTCCTCCAGTGATAGGTCAGCTTGTATACCTCAGAGACCTGAACCTGAACAAAAATCAAATCAAAGAGCTGCCTTACGAGTTCGGCAATTTGAAAAATATCAAAACTCTCACTTTAAGACAAAACGGGCTTACGACTTTTCCTAAGTCTATCGCCATGCTTTCTTCGCTTGAAAACCTGGACCTGGCGTTAAACCCGCTGACCTCCCTCCCTGTGGAAATAGCCAATTTGAAAAACCTTAAAATCCTTACGCTGGTAGGTCACGAGATGTCCGGCAAAGAGCAGGCAAAAGTAAAAGCACTGCTGCCAAATACCACTATTTACTTCGAATAAGATTACTTCTGAAAAAAATCGATTGGGAATTTATAGGTTATGGAAATCTAACAGCTTGTAAAAAACCTCATCCAAAATTGCAATAGGTTTAACTTTTTTACCTCACAAGATTGAATTAGAAATCAAGACAAAATTGAGAATGAGATTATTTTCAAATATGAAAAATTATAATTTTTAGCTGCTTCAATTAGCCTCCACATCTTTTATGAGCATGTTTACCACTTTGCTCATAGTTCTTTCCATATTTCCATAATCTTCCTCATTAAAATCCGAAACCTCCTTATTTTTCATGGCAACCATTCTTATACCTTGCATTAACAAAATCAATAATTCAGAATATTCCTGAATATTAATCTTCCTGAATTGTTTATTATTAATTCCTATTTGAATAATTGCCTTCACAAGCTCAACTTCTTTTAAACGAAAATCATCAAACATTTTAACACACACTGGTTTGTTGTTTATCAGAAATTCTGATTTCAATTTGGCAAGGTTCAAAAATCTCTGAAAAAAGAACATCCTCTTTTTAAAATATTGCTTCAATAGAAGTGCCCCGTCAACGGAGTTCTTCATTATTTTATTTATTTCCAGAATAAATTCATCCTGCTCTTTTTTAACAACGGCTTGAAAGAGATTGTTCTTATCAGGAAAATAATAGTATAAACAAGCTTTGGACATTCCTATGTCTAAAGCGATTTCATTCATAGTGGTTTTAGCAAGCCCGTAGCGTCCGAATCTTTTTTGAGCAGCATTTAATATAACTTCCAGTTTCGTATTTTCAGTAGTCCTGATTTGGCTGCTCATTATCTATATCTATCCGTTTTTAGTACGTTAATACACTGCGCTTTTTTTAAATTAATATACGAATTCTCATTTGAATAAGTTCTGTTCTTCCTCTTCTTCAAAAATGGAACTCATAAAGAACCACAGACAAAATATAAACCCTGCTACAATCCATATAGTAAAATTGTCATCCTCATTAGTTTTATTCTTTATTTTTTTCATAGAACTCTACTTCATGATCTTTAATTAATCAACCCCCATTAACGTTACTTTAAATGCTCATTATTATGACTGTCTCTATTTCTGTAGTTTTCATTTAATTCAGCTAATTTCTTTTTTCCATAGGATAATCTTGTTATCGTCACAAATAATACCGGAACAATAAAAACAGCAAGCCCGGTAGCGGCAAGCATTCCTCCGAATACTGTCCAGCCTATAGTCTGGCGTGCCACTGCTCCGGCACCTGAAGAAAATACCAGCGGCAATACTCCAAGTATGAAAGCCAGAGAGGTCATGATGATAGGTCGTAAGCGTAATTTGACTGCCTCTATGGTAGCGTCTATAACTTCCATTCCTCTGTCCACTCTCTCTTTAGCAAACTCCACAATAAGAATAGCATTTTTTGCTGCCAGGCCAATTAATGTGATCAATCCAATTTGCGCATAAACATTATTGTCAAGCTTAGGTAAAAAGAATAAAGTTAATATCGCTCCGAAAGCACCTAGAGGCACCGCCAGCATTACAGAAAATGGTACCGACCAGCTTTCATACAAAGCAGCAAGGAACAGAAATACAAACATGATGGACAAAGCAAAGATGTATGCAGAACTTGAACCTGATGAAATTTCCTGACGGCTTAGTCCGGAAAATTCATAACCATAACCAGCCGGAAGCACCTTGTCTGCTACTTCCCTTAATGCATCAATAGCCTGTCCGCTACTATAACCGGTTTTAGCATTCCCATTAAATTCAGCTGAACGGAATAAATTAAAATGTGATATCAGCGGTGCGCTCTCTATTACTTTATAAGAAACAAGCGTGCTGAGAGGAATCAATTGTCCTGTTTGATTGCGAACAAAATATTGATCGAGATCTCTTATCTCTTTTCTGAAGGAAGTATCAGCCTGCGTTATTACCCTGAAGTTTCGTCCATAGGTAGTAAAGTCATTAATATACCTGCTACCCATAAGTGTTTGCATAGTGCCAAAAACTTCTGTTAAGGATACTCCCATCTTTTTGCATTTTAATCTATCCACATTAATCTGGTATCCCGGAGTGCGTGCTGTAAAAAAAGAAAATGCTCTTCCTATCTCGGGTCTTTTATTTGCCTCCGCCATAAAGGTTTGTACGACACGTTCAAATCCTTTAATATCATCATTGCTTTCTTTTTGCTCAAGAATGAAACTAAACCCAGATGCATTTCCTAAACCAGGAATAGGCGGCGGCGGAATGACAATAATATTTGCTTCTTTTATTGAGGAAAAACCTTTTTGCAAGTTTGCAATAATTCCGTTTAACTGAAGTGCTTTATCTTTACGCTCATCCCAGGGTTTCAGCTGACAAAAAACCGTTCCGCTGTTTGACTTGGAAGCAAAAGTTATGGCGTTCAATCCTCCAAGTCCCGCATAATGAAGTATACCTGGTGTCTCCTTCATAACGTTCATCATTTTTTTCATGACTTCCACTGTTCTCACGGTTGAAGATGCTTCCGGCAATTCGAAAGTAATAATGATACGTCCTTCATCTTCTGTAGGAATAAAACCTGTAGGCTTTGCTTTAAACAATCCTAAGGTGACCATAAATATGCATACCAACCCAATCATGACAAGAGGAGCTTTACGAATACTTTTTTGAACACCTGCTGAGTAAGAAGCTGTAACTTTAGCAAACCATGTATTAAACTTAAAGAAGAATTTATTCAGGCCTTTCGACTTTTCATCCAGGTGCATTGGCTTCAGCAACATGGAACAAAGAGCAGGTGTAAGAGACAGCGCTACGAAAGCAGATATCAATACAGAGATCGCGATAGTGATCGCAAACTGCTGATATAATCTGCCAACAATTCCGGGAACAAATCCTACAGGAACGAATACAGCGGCAAGGATCAGCGCGATTGCTATCACAGGCCCTGAAATATCTTTCATGGCTTTTATGGTAGCATCTTTCGGAGATAATTTCTCATGATCAATATAATGCTGAACGGCTTCCACCACAACAATCGCATCATCCACTACAATACCTATAGCCAGCACAAATCCAAACATGGTTAAAGTATTGATGGTAAAACCGAGAGGAATAAATAAAATAAATGTTCCTATGATAGAAACAGGAATAGCAAGTATGGGAATAAGTGTGGCGCGCCAGCTTTGCAAAAACAAAAACACCACAAGCACCACAAGCAACAGCGCTTCGATAAGAGTATGCAGAACTTCATCAATGGATACTTTCACCACTGATGCCGCTTCAAATGGTACAACATAATCCACATCGGCCGGGAAAGATTTTTTTAGCTTATCCATTGCCGCTACAACACCCTCAGCTGTTTCGAGTGCATTACTTCCAGGTGCCTGGTAAACCAAAAGGTAAGACGATCGCTTCCCATCCACAAAATTATTGTTTGAATAGTTTGACTTGCCCAACTCAACTCTTGCTATATCTTTAAGGTATACCGGGGAACCATCTTCCGGATTGGTGTGTACAATAATATTTCGAAAGTCTTCTTCTTTTTCAAGTGTACCGTCCACTCTTATGGTATATTCAAATGCCTGAGATGAAGCCTGTGGCGCTGCTCCTACTGTACCTGCGGCAACCTGTACATTTTGTTCCTGCAAAGCTGCTACCACCTGGCTGGATGAAATTCCAAGTTGCGCCAGTTTATCGGGTTTTATCCAGATACGCATACTGAAATTATCGGCTCTTGAAACTATATCCCCTACTCCTTTTACCCTGAGCAAAACATCTTTGATATAAACATTCGCATAGTTGTCTATAAATTTGACACCGTGAGAACCTTTGGGAGAATATAGCGCCACCAACATAAGAATACTTGGGTTACGCTTACGAACAGTAAGCCCTGTACGTCTTACTTCATCTGGCAGCTGAGGTGTGGCAACACTTACTCTGTTTTGAACATCAAGTGTTGCAATGTCAACCTTGGTGCCAACATCAAAAGTGATGTTCATGGTCATGGTACCATCACTGGCACTATTCGTCTGAAGATATGACATGCCCGGGCTTCCATTTACCTGCGACTCGATGGGCGTTGTAACCGTACGCTCTACAGTTTGTGCATCAGCTCCTGCAAAAGTGCCCGTTACTTGCACTACTGGTGGAGTAATGTCAGGATATTGACTTA
>DATMOV010000391.1:0-3489 GCA_035568055.1 Cytophagaceae bacterium | reverse complement strand
GGCTTTTATATAACTTTTTAAAAAAACAATGTAATGGGATTTCTAAATAACTCTACTGACAAACCGCTAATAGGTATAAGCCTGGGAGACTTTAACGGTATCGGACCTGAGGTCATTATAAAAACACTCAGCGACACCCGCATATTAAATATATGTATTCCTGTGGTTTATGGCTCTTATAAAATACTTGCCAGATACAAGCGTATCTCTGAAGCAGAAGATGTAGTTTTCAATTCTGTGAAAAGTATTGAAGGAATAAATCCTAAAAAAGTTAACCTTATAAGTTGTTGGGAGGATGATTTTGAAGTAACCCCCGGTAAAGTAACTGAGCAGGCTGGCAAATGCGCACTCATCTCCCTTCAGAAAGCAACTGAAGATGTTGTAGCAGGAAAAACTGATGCTGTCGTCACTGCCCCTATTAATAAGCATAACATCCAAAGCTCTGAATTTAATTTCCCCGGACATACTGAGTATTTCACTGCAAAAGCAGGTGTGACGGACAGCCTCATGCTGCTTGTAACGGAAAATCTCCGTGTAGGCGTGGTAACCGGGCATATTCCATTATCCGAAGTCAGAAATCAGATCAGCAAAGAAAGGATAGCGGCTAAGATTAACTTAATGTATAAGTCCCTGAAAAATGATTTCGGGATACAAAAACCGAAAATCGCGGTGCTTGGTTTAAATCCGCATGCAGGCGAGAATGGCCTTTTAGGAACAGAGGAGCAGGAAATAATAATCCCGTTACTCGAAGAGCTAAAAACCAAAGGGATGCTCGTATTTGGCCCATTTCCCGCAGATGGTTTCTTTGGAATGCATCAATATAAGAAATTTGACGCTGTGCTCGCTATGTACCACGATCAGGGATTGATCCCATTCAAAGCTCTGGCGTTCGACTGTGGCGTTAACTTTACCGCCGGACTTCCATTTGTTCGTACTTCGCCTGACCATGGCACAGCTTATGACATAGCAGGAAAAAATATTGCCAGCGAAAGCTCTTTCAGAGAAGCTTTATATCTGGCATGTGATATTATAAAGGCTAAAAAACCTGTTTTAGCCTGATTTTTTTAAAATTTAAGGGCTTTTTACTTATTAAGGCTTTTAAAGATTGAAATAATATGTTAGATTTGCAGCTTAATTTCGGAAGAATGGTATGATTGCCAAGCGGGATTTCGATATTGATATATACAAACTCAGTAATCAAAAGCATGATTATGAGTATGACATTGATAGTTCTTTCTTTGAGGATTTTGAGAATAGCATCATTGAGAAAGGCAAGCTAAAAGTAAAGCTGACCTTAGAAAAATCAGAGACTTTTATTCAGTCTTATTTTCACCTCAGCGGTATTGTCGAGCTTACCTGTGACAGGAGCCTCGAACAGTATGACTTCTATATTGACCAGAAAAATAAGCTGATTTTCAAATATGCTGAGGAATTTAATGAGATCACAGATGAGATCGTTACAATTCCAAAGGACTTGCAGAAGCTGAACATGGCTCAGTATATATATGAGTTCATAGGATTAGCGATACCGATGAAGAAACTTCATCCAAAGTTTGTAACGAAGGATGACCAGGAAGATGCAGAAACAATCCTGATATACACCACAGGCGCAGAAAAGCCTGAAAATGAAAAAGAAGAAACAGATCCCCGGTGGGATATTTTAAATAAGTTAAAAAAGAACAACAATTAATAAATAATTACAATGGCTCATCCAAAGCATAGAATTTCGAGGACTAGAAGAGACAAAAGAAGAACTCACTACAAAGCTACCGCTTCCACTTTTATGGAATGCTCAAATTGCGGAGCTCCTGTTTTATATCATAGAGTATGTTCTGAGTGCGGGCACTACAGAGGCAAACTTGCAGTTGAAAAAGCTCTAGCCGTCTAAAGTATAAAGATGAAAATTGCATTAGATGCAATGGGTGGTGATTTTGCTCCTAAAGCAATCATAGAAGGAGCATTATTAGCCAGAAAATCTTTTCCTGCCGATGTGGAAATTATTCTTATTGGTAAGGAATCTATTATTAAATCCCAACTCGCGGATTTAAAAGAAAGCAAGGATTCTTTCCAGATCGTAAATGCCGATTCAGTCATTGAGATGAATGAACATCCTGCGAAAGCCTTCACCCAGAAAAAAGATTCAAGCATCGCCGCAGGCTTTGGCCTTCTGATGCAAAAGCATGCGGCTGCATTCTGTAGCGCAGGCAATACCGGAGCTATGTTAGTTGGCTCCATGTTTACCATCAAACCTATTAAAGGAATACTTCGCCCCGCCATAGCCGGTTATCTGCCAAAAGAAGCCGGAGGTTATGGAGTTGTTATAGATGTGGGAGCGAACGCCGATTGTAAACCAGAAATGCTGGAGCAATTTGGTGTCATCGGCTCTTTATATTCTCAATATGTTTTCAATATCAAAAGCCCAAAAGTTGGCCTGATGAACCTTGGCGAAGAAGAAGAAAAAGGAAACATACTTACCCAGGCAGCTCATCAGCTTTTAAAAGCCAATTCTAAAATTAACTTCATCGGAAATATAGAAGGCCGCGATATTTTTAATGACAAGGCCGATGTTATCGTATGCGATGGATTTACAGGAAATGTTATGCTGAAGATGGCCGAATCTTTCTATGACTTAATGGAACACAGAAATCATAAGGACTCTTTTATAGATCTTTTCAATTATGCTTCAGTGGGTGGCAGCCCCATACTTGGAGTGAATGGAAATGTGATCATCGGACATGGGGTTTCTTCTCCCCTGGCGATCAAGAATATGCTTAATCAGGCAGCGCAGCTGGTGGATTCAGACATTTCTGAAAAAATAAAATGTGCGTATAACTAATCCAGGAATTTGAACTATTTACATCCTCAAAGCTTTCCTATTCTAAGCAGTCTTGAAAATTTAAATATTCTTAAATTCATTAATTAAAAAAATTCATGAGTAAGATCAGAGCAGCGATTACCGGAGTGGGTGGATATGTTCCGGACTATATACTTACCAATAAAGAGCTTGAAAAAATGGTTGATACCAACGATGAGTGGATACTCTCCCGTACCGGTATCAAAGAAAGAAGAATATTGAAGGGAGAGGGATTAGGAACCTCTCACATGGCTGAAAAAGCCATCAATGAACTTCTCCGGAAAACCAATACTGATCCTCTGGATATAGATCTTATCATCTGCTGCACCACCACTCCCGATTTTATCTTTCCTGCTACGGGAAACCTGCTTTGCGAAATGGTGGGCGCTAAAAATGCATTTAGCTATGACCTGCAGGCCGCTTGCTCAGGCTTTGTATTCGGTCTTGTTACCGGTTCACAGTTTATTGAAACAGGAAAATACAAGAAGGTGCTGGTAGTCGGAGCCGATAAAATGTCATCTATCATTAATTATAAAGACAGGACAACCTGTATCATCTTCGGGGATGGCGCTGGCGTCGTATTGCTGGAACCTGACACCAGCGGACTTGGAATTCAGGACAGCATTCTGCGTACA
>DATMOV010000390.1:0-13532 GCA_035568055.1 Cytophagaceae bacterium | reverse complement strand
AAAATAATTTACAAGACAGTACTGGTATACAGGAGGCAGAGAAGGATTTTATAAAATATTCTATGATAAGCCTCTTGCAGGATAATACATTTCTGGCCATGTATGAAAACTTTTCCTCCGTAAAAGTAGCCGAAGAAAATAGAGCAGAAACAGAGCAGAAACAGCGGATAAGAAAAGAACAGGAAGCAAAAAGCCTGCTCCGAAGCAAGGGTTATGCACTGGGCCTTGATAAAGTAGTTTTTGTAAATCCATATTATAAAAGAATCGATGAGAGAAAGAAAAACCAGGTTCGCTACCAGGTTTCGGAACAGGTGCAGCTTGATTTCAAAAACAAACTGATGGCGAATGCAAGACTACTTAAATTTGATGCCGAAGTGCTGGACCCAAATGGAATGAGAGAAAATGAGATCGATAGGTTTAATGAGAACTCGTTGTTGAGCGAATGGATCGGGGACAAACTTAAGCATGATGATAATATTAATATGATCAGCCCGATACATAACCAGGCACAGGATCTCATCGGCAAGTATGGCACCAGTAAATTCTGCTGGATGGGAACCATATCAATTACGGATAGCAGGCCCTATAAAGGAAGCGTTTTATTTTTCACAATACTCTATTTTCCTACACTTCCTTATGGAATTTATTATGTGGCAACTCCCCGGAACAAAACTTTATATTATGTCCTGCTTTATGATATGAAGAATGAAACACTAGACATGCAAAGCCTCAATAAAATTCAGCAGAGGGACGATAACGCCATATTGAATTCGAATATTTATTACACCTTGCTACAGATGAAGTATAAAAGGAAAAAGTGATGAAATCGGTTATTATAATAGTGCTCCTTTGTTCTTCAGGTCTTTTTGCCCAGGTGCCAGGCTTTCAGGGAAAAAGATTTTCTGTGGAAGGCAGCCTCATGTTTAACACCGCCCTTAGCAACTATAATGAAAATTTCAACGAAGGACTCGCCGCTTTTAACAAAAGGTTTCAGGGAGGCGTGGAATATATTATTGGAAGAAATGTATCGCTTGGAGGCAGCTATGGGATTTTTGCTTCAGGACTTGAGGATTTTAATACTAAAAGTAAGTACAGACTTACAAGTAATATAGGGGGACTTTATTTAAAGATCTTTAAATTTAGAAAGAAGGGGGCGATTGCTCCTTATGGCATGTATGGTAAAATTGGTTTGCTTAGGGTAATGATCAGTGGAGTTCTTGTAGAAACGAATGGTTCTTCAGCCGCAAATGGTACTGAAAAATTGAATCCGGCTCCACTCACTCTTCTGAATTATGGATTTGGAAAACAGTTTATTATCAAAGGCAGATTTATTGCACGGGTTGGCGCGGATTTTGGCTTAAATATATTTGGTTTCTCTTTTTCTTCTCCTTCCGGAATAACATGGCTGGCAAGAAAAAGAGTAGCCAATGGCATGTTTTTTAATCTTGAAGCAGGAATGGGAATTTTAATATTTTAAAAAAATTAATATGGAAGTATTACGATTATTTGATCTTTTACCTTATCAGCTGGAAAAATTTCCACAGGAAGATGCTTTTGTCAGCAAAGTAGATGGAGCCTGGAAGCCCTATAGCACACAGGATGCTATCAACCGGGCCAATGCTTTCAGCCATGGCTTGCTGAAGCTTGGTATAAAACCGGGTGATAAGATCGCCATTATATGCCCTAATCGTCCGGAATGGAATTTCCTTGATTATGGAATTCAGCAAATCGGCGCTGTCGGTGTTCCTATGTACCCGACAATTACCGAAGATGATTACAGGTTCATATTTAAAGATGCAGAGGTAAAACTTGTTTTTGTCGGCGATGCGGAGATTTACCGCAAAGCGAAAAATGCTGCAAGCGTATTACCTGATGTAAAAGAAATTTTTACAATAGTTAAAGTGGATGATGCCAGACAATGGAGCGATGTGGAAGCATTGGGCAAAGATGGCGACAAGCAGCAGCTTGAATCACTGAAGACGGCCGTAAAATCCGATGATGTTGTTACACTCATCTATACCTCCGGTACAACCGGCAGCCCCAAGGGCGTAATGCTGACCCACAATAATCTCATCAGCAATTTCAAAGCTTCCCAGCCACTGATGCCGGTTGATCATAATCACAGAGCGTTAAGCTTCCTTCCGCTTTGCCATGTATATGAACGCATGCTTACCTATCTGTATTTTTCATTTGGTGTTTCAATATACTATGCGGAAAGTATAGATACAATCGGAGAAAATCTGAAAGAAGTTAAACCGCATATTTTTACCACTGTTCCGCGTCTGCTTGAAAAAGTGTATGATAAGATTGTAGCCAAAGGCTCGGAACAAACCGGCATTAAAAAGAAATTATTTTTCTGGGCACTTGAGCTGGGATTGAATTATGATATACAGGGAAACAACAGCCTCTGGTTTAAGATGCAGCTCTGGCTGGCCAATATGTTGATCTTTAGTAAATGGAGAGCGGCGCTTGGTGGAAATATCAAAGCAATAGTTTCAGGTAGCGCGCCATTACAGCCCCGTCTGGCAAAAGTTTTCTGGGCGGCAAAGATCATGGTGATGGAAGGCTATGGCCTGACCGAAACTTCTCCGGTGATTTCAGTGAACCGTTGCACAGCGGTAGATAATAGAATTGGTACAGTAGGCCCTTTGATTGATGGCGTAGAAGTGAAGCTGGCTGAAGATGGTGAGATTCTTACCCGTGGCCCGCATGTCATGAAAGGCTATTATAAGAGACCTGATCTTACCGCAGAAGTAATAGATAAAGATGGCTGGTTTCATACAGGCGATATCGGAACATTTGTGGAGGGAAGATTTCTCAAGATCACAGACCGTAAAAAAGAAATATTCAAAACTTCAGGAGGCAAATATGTAGCGCCATCTTCCCTGGAAAATAAATTTAAAGAATCGAGATTTATCGAGCAGATGATGGTGGTGGGAGACGGACAAAAATTTCCTGGCGCGCTGATCGTTCCTTCTTTTGGTTTTCTGAAAAGTTATTGTGAAAGAAAAGATATTCCATATACCAGCGAGGCTGAGATTATCAAAAATCCAGAAATACTTGACAGGTTCCAGAAAGAGATGGATGCCTACAATGAGGGCTTCGCCCAGTATGAGAAGATCAAGAAATTTGCTTTGCTTCCAAAGTTATGGACAATAGACTCCGGTGAGCTTACTCCAACCATGAAAGTGAAAAGGAAAATTATTACTGCAAAATATATGGATCTGATTGAGGGGTTGTATAAATAAGCTGTAATGGATTGGAAATAAAAAAGTCCGCTTATGCGGACTTTTTATTTAGAAATAATGAATCTGAATTTTTAGAACTTTGCCCCTACTTCAAGGTTGAGAGAACCGATGGTATATTTCGCATTATCTTTAAAATTAAAGTTCGCAGTATTCTTAAACTGGCCTAGTAGTCCTCTGTTATAATAAAGCCCTCCAAAGAGAATAATATTTCCGCCTGTTTGATATTCAGCACCAGATCCTATGAGTAGGCCTACATTTAAAGGCTGATATGAGTTAACGTATGCAGTGTTTGTAGGATTACTTTTTGCAAGCTTTTCAGCAATCTTAAGATCTATGGTACCCCCTAAAGTAAAATTCACTTTTATATTAGTTGCCAGCTCGTTAGTATATACCTTCAAAGCAACGGGGATCTGTAAATATTGAAGCGCTACGCTCTGTGTATAAGTATAAGGGAATGCCTTATTAGTACCTACTACTTTCAGGTTGGCCGTTTTAGTGGTATACCATAATCCGGTCATAAATGCATAATTATCACTGAAAAAAAAGTCAAGATTAACTCCTGCACTGAAGGCAAAACCAGCCCCGTTATTAGAAAAAGCGGTGGAGTCTCCAGCTTTTTTATCAGTTACTGAATTAAGAGATAGTCCGGGTGCAACACGTAGGCCCACTTTAACCTGGGAAAAAGCGCCAAAAGAAAAAGCCATCACTGCTAATAATAAAAGTATCTTTTTCATAGTTTTAAGTTTTTAGAAAATTTAGTGTGTAAATATATAATAAAATGAAACAATTTATATTTTTTATTATTCTTTGTTTAGGCCTTTCTGCCTGCAAAAATAAGACCAAGGATAAAGCCGTAGTAGAAAATATACAAGTAAGCTTTCCATTTCAAAGGCTTGAGGAAGAACTCTTTCATATTAATTCCAGAGAAGATGTCCAGTCTTTTTTTCTAAAATATCCGCTGGTTACTGAAAAATATTTTGACCTTGATTCAGCGATGGCCAAAGACCCGGAAACAATCCAATCGTTCTATGAATACTATTCCAATAAATTTTTAAAAGAGTTTTATCTTGAAGCTAAAAGAAATTTTGGAAATATCATCCCTTTGCAAAGCCAGCTGGAAGGTTTCTATAAACATGTTACATTTTATTATCCCAATTCAACTGTTCCAAAAGCATATACAGTGGTAACTGGGTTTAATCCCGACAAACCTTTCTTTGTGAATGACACGTTACTCGTAGTAAGCATCGATTTTTTTCTTGGTCCGAAAGCAAAATATCGTCCTCCTTATTATAAATATATGCTCGACAGATTCGAGAAACCTTATATTGCCCCCTTTATTGCCCTTGCCGTATCATTGAAATATAACACGACCGATTATAAAGATGAAACCATGCTTGCCAATATGATCTATCATGGCAAATCACTTTATTTTTCAGAAATGATGTTGCCCGAACTTGCCGATAGTATGCTCATTATGTATACTGGAAAAGATTTGGAAGGGATTGAAAAAAATCAGGATGTGATCTGGGGGCATTTTATTCAGAACAAACTTTTATTTGAAACCCAGCCTCATATTATTGAGAAATATGTAGGTGAAAGACCCAAGGTTACAGAGGTGGGTGATAAATGCCCTGGAAGAATCGGCAGGTGGCTTGGCTGGCAGATTGTAAGAAAATATATGTCTAAACACCCCGAAATCACATTACAGCAATTGATGAATGAGAAAGATTCTCAGAAAATATTCAAGGAGTCGAAATATAAACCGGAACTTGATTAAACGGATTAAAGGATTATTAGACGGTAATTTAGCATCCGTCTTAAAGTAATCTAAGGGTTGAATAGCTGTTAATGTAACAGCGCATCAACAAGCTCCAGCCTGAAATCATAAAATGTCTCTCTTAGCTTGCTATTGGCATCGGTTCCATAGTTAACAATGACGGCCATACTTTTATCCTGATTAGGAAAATAAAACAGGTCTGCGCTATAGGCAAGATCTCTTCCGCGATGTCCATAAGCGAATTCATTCGCCGCACCTCTGATAAAATCTTTCTGGGTAGCAAGGCCGAGTTGACGGTCGGACTCTATAGTTGGATTGAAAGTGAGCATCTGATCAAGAGAACTCTGCTGCAAAATAGTTTTTTGCACGTAGAGCGCCTGCAGGAAAATGTGCATATCATGCACACAGGTGTAAAGTCCTGTATATCCATTTCCGCTGCCTGTATTGTAATTTGAAAGATTTACAATCGTGCTGTTGTTATACAAATCAAAATATCCTTGGGCTACATCAGGGAGCGCATCGTGGTAATAATAGTAAGTGTTGTTTAGTCCGAGCGGGTTAATAATCTTTTCTTTAAGCAAATCAGAATGAGAGCGGCCCGCGGCTTTATCAATCACCATACTTAACAGCAGAAAATTAGTGTTGGAATAACTGGCCTTGCTGCCAAAAGCAAAAGCGGGCGCTTTGTCATACACAAACTTCAGCAGTTCTTCCGGTTTCCATTTCTTTGGAGGATCATTAAGCACTGCCAGATAAAACCCATTGTCTGTGATCACATCATAAATTCCGGAAGTGTGCCCCATCAAATCTTTGATGCTGCACTGATCGGCATTTTTTATTTTGCTGAGAATATCGGAGTCGATCCATTTGCTGATTTTGTCATCAAGCGTGAAGACACCTTCCTCGACCAATTTCATAGTGAGTGTTCCCATAAAAATTTTAGTAATACTCGCCACTTTTGAAACATGACAAACTTCCATGTTGATTTTTTTGTCAATGTCCGCTTTCCCAGAAGCTCCTGCCCAGGTGCCGGAAGAATCTTTTACAAGAATAGAAATACCAGGCAGGCCAAGTTTTGTATACTTATCAAGGATATTCTGAAAAGCCAGCTTTTTAGGATGGCTTGCGCTGCTATCAGCAAAAGCAATAGTACATACATGGGTCGGACCGACTTCTTTCTTTCTGCAAGAGCAAAGAGTGGATAAAATCGCGAGTAAAAATAATAGCTGCTTTTTCATCCTACTGTCCCTTTTTGTTAAGTGAAATAATTGCTCCAACGTGCAAAGATGAATTTGGCAGTACCGGCACATACTGCCGCACAAAAGGAAGCTGGAACCATATCTGGTAATTTACAAACAGAAGCAATGGTGTCCCACATTTTTTGCTTAGATCATAAGAAAGTCCAGGAGCAAAAGAGATCATAAGCTGTGGCCTGCCGATTGGGAATTGCTTTTTATATTCTCCGTCTTTCAAAATAAATTTCTCCTGGTCCTGGAAGGAATGTACATAGCCAGCACCTAATTGAGAGAATAGTCCGAAGCCATTCTTAAAGTTAAACCTGTATCCGAATTCTGAATATAGCTGGATAGCATGCTGTACATATCGCTGATAAAAATAGCCAAGGCGATATGTCTGATAGAGCTGATGCTTTTCAGTCTTTTTATAATCTTTTATAAGCCCTATTGTCATGCCCGGATGTAAGGGCGCATGCAAAGTGCCAGGCAGTCCATTTGTGGGTAAAGCGGTAGAATTACTAAAAACAGATGTTATTAATACAAACTTGCATTTCTCCTGTGCCTGCGATTTCATGACAAAGCAAAGTACAAGCACAATGGATAAACAGAATATTCTCATGCAGAAATACTTTTTTGAGTCTTCAATTTATCTATTTTTTTTTCCGGTAGCAATAAAATGATGACAGAGAATGGATTCTTGATAAGTAGCATCTTGTATTAAAAACAGAGGCTGCGCCCTATGAGCCGGGCTTGCTATTATCTCTAAATATTCCAATGGACTTGATAGATCCGGCGATTTTGGGTAAGTTTGCACTCATTAAATCCGGTCGCAGCGCATTTTATGGTCTGCGACTTTTCTATTTGACGTGTTTTAGTAATGCAGGAAAATTCACACAAAGCTGGTTTCATAAATATCATCGGAAAGCCAAACGTAGGTAAATCCACCTTGATGAATGCGCTTGTGGGAGAGAAGCTTTCCATCATTACCTCTAAGGCTCAAACCACCAGGCACAGGATCATGGGCATCATCAACGGCCCTGATTTCCAGATCATCTATTCCGATACTCCAGGCATCATTACTCCAAAATACGAACTTCATCGCTCTATGATGACTTTTGTGAAAGAGTCATTACAGGATGCTGATATATTATTATTCGTTACCGACATCATGGAGAATCCTGATGAAAAAGAAACAGAAGATATAATAAAAAAATTGGAAGGAATGACTATTCCTGTTTTTGTGTTGCTTAATAAAATTGACCTGGCGACACAGGACCTTGTGGAGGAACGGATAGCATACTGGAAAAGCAAGGTCTCCAATGTCAAAGATGTAGTTCCGGTTTCGGCCATTACAAGTTTTAATACGCAGAGTGTCGTTGATTATATAGTTACCAATCTGCCTGTTCATCCTCCTTATTTTGATAAGGATCAGATGACGGATAAGACAGAAAGATTTTTTGCTGCAGAGATCATCCGGGAAAAAATATTTTTGAATTACAGCGCTGAGATTCCATACAGCACCGAAGTAGTCATTACCGATTTTAAAGATGAAAAAGCAATTATTAAAATCAGGGCACAGATATATGTTGAGAGAGACAGCCAGAAAGGTATTATCATTGGTAAAGGCGGCGATGCGCTGAAAAAAGTGGGCACAGAGGCGCGCAAAGAGATGGAAAGCTTCTTCGGAAAAAAAGTGTTTCTGGAAACACATGTCAAAGTAGAGGCCGACTGGAGAGCAAAAGAGAATATTTTAAAAAGATTTGGGTATAATAATTAGGGATCAGTGTTCAGTGCTTTAGAAAAAAGATAAAGTACAGATCAGTTATCTCTAAATTGATATTTTAAAATTATAATAAGTGTTTTTGATTATGTAAAGGACTTGTAAAATGATGTCCTAAGCCTAAGCACTAAGCACTAAGCACAAACATGGCAAACATAGTAGCGATAGTAGGCAGGCCGAACGTAGGTAAATCAACGCTGTTTAACAGGTTGGTAGGAACAAGGCTGGCCATCATGGACGACGTAAGCGGAGTAACCCGCGACAGGCATTATGGCCACTCAGAATGGGGCGGCAAATATTTTACTGTTATAGATACAGGCGGATATGTTACAGGCTCGGATGACATCTTTGAAGATGCTATCCGCAATCAGGTGAAGCTTGCCATCGAAGAAGCAAGTGTGGTTTTATTTATGGTGGATGTTTTTACCGGTCTCACACCGTTGGACCAGGATTTTGCATTGATCCTTCGCAAAAGCAAGAAACCCGTATTTATGGTTGGGAACAAGGCAGATAGCATTCAACGAATGCATATGGCCGCGGAATTCTATAAGCTGGGTATGGGCGAAATTTATGCCATCTCTTCACAGAACGGAACAGGAACCGGCGAGCTGCTTGACGAAGTGGTAAAGCATTTTTCAGAAGAAGGTATTGAAGACCCGGATGCAGGAATACCAAAGATCGCTATCCTGGGCAGGCCAAATGTGGGCAAATCATCTTTCACCAATATGCTGCTTGGTAAACAAAGAAGCATAGTGACTGATATAGCAGGAACAACCAGAGATTCAGTAAACGCGCGCTATAATGCTTTCGGCAAGGAATTTATTCTTACCGATACCGCAGGACTTCGTAAAAAGGCTAAAGTCAATGAAGATATTGAATTCTATTCCGTGATGCGCTCCATCCGGGCACTGGAAGATTCCGACGTAGCTGTAATTATGCTGGATGCTGAACGTGGCATTGAAGCACAGGATCTTCATATAGTGGGACTGGCTCATAAGAATAAAAAAGGTATGGTGATCCTGGTTAATAAATGGGATCTGATAGAAAATAAGGACAGCAATTCTTTAAAAAAATTCGAAGATGAGATCAGGGAAAAGCTTCAGCCGATGGACTATATCCCCATCATTTTTATTTCTGTATTAGAAAAGCAAAGGATCTTCCAGGCCATTGAGAAGGCCATTGAAGTGTATGAAAATAAAACCAAGAAGGTTCAGACTTCCAAGCTGAATGATCTATTGCTGGATGATATTGCGAGGTATCCGCCGCCTGCTATTAAAGGGAAATATATTAAGATCAAGTATATTACCCAGTTGCCTACCAAAGTGCCAACTTTTGCCTTTTTCTGCAATCTGCCACAGTATATTCAGCCTGCTTATGAAAGGTATCTTGAGAATAACCTCAGAAAGCATTTCGGATTTGAAGGTGTCCCTGTAAACCTTGTCTTCCGCCAAAAATAAAAGGACAAAGACATGGAAGTTTGGGTAAATGATTTAAATTTGTTGTCATAAACTCAGAATGGTGGAGAAATCTTTGTTTGTGGCTTTTTTAGTTATTACTTTTTCAGTGGTCGCCTGTAGTAAAAAGCAGGAAACCATCGCTAAAACAGAAATTGTGCTTCAGGACAGCCTTGCTACCGGCGAGGTTTCAGATAACATGCTGGATGAATTTGAATATGAGGCCGATTCCTTGGAAACCGAGGAAGCTGAGAATTAAAAGCCATATATAAAAGCCCATATAATCATATTATTTTATATGTTTTTTGAGGGTTTTAGAAAATTTTCAAAAAAAAATCCAATAAATGTTGAAATTTTAAAATTATAACTATATTTGTCATCTAAAATCTAAAAATCTAAAATTTTATTTACTATGAGAAAATTATCCGCGTTATTACTAGTAGCAGGTGTATTCACTTTCGCTGCTTGCCAAAAGAAAGCAGACACAGCTACAGCTGATTCAACAGCAACAACTGTGACTGAAACTAAAGTTGATACTACTGCCATGGTTCCAGTTGACACTATGAAAGTTGATACAACTATGAAGAAAGAAGAAATGAAAAAAGAAGAAATGAAGAAAGAAGAAAAGAAGAAATAATCTCTTCTTTCAAGAATCAAAAAGAGTTCGTCTTAGGCGAACTCTTTTTTTTTTTGCATTATTTTTATTAGGGTTCACTGTGCATTCTTCAGATTCTGCTTTATTTTTGAATAATGAATATTACACTGCTGGATATTCTCCATAAATACCTTCCTGAACAAACCGTTGAATATTGTTACCAGCTTTGGGAAGACAACCCATTCCATTTTACCGTAACCAGGCGCAGGCAAACCAAACTGGGCGATTATCGCTATAGCCCGCAAGAAAAAAGCCATACCATTACCATCAACTATGATCTTAATAAATTCTCTTTTCTGGTAACCTATATCCATGAAGTGGCGCATCTCCATACAGCGATCTCTCATGGCCACCGGGTGAAGCCTCACGGGAACGAATGGAAAAATAGATTTAAAGAGCTATTGCACCCGCTAGTGCAGCAAAGGGTTTTTCCGGGAAATATTGAATCCGCTCTTTCCTCTTATCTGGTTAATCCTAAAGCATCATCCTGCACTGACATGGGGCTGTTAAAAGCACTTGGTACTTACGATGATCAGCAGCATTTTAAATATCTCTCTGAGGTAAATATCTCTGAAACATTCAGTTTCAACAATAAAGTGTTTCAGAAAGAGCGCGTGAACCGCACCAGAGCTATCTGCAAAGATGTAGCCTCAGGAAGAAAATACTATGTTTCGGAAGGGGCTTTGGTAGAAGTGTTACAGAAGTCGCTTTTTTAGAAGCTTATTAAAGGTTATCAATTTATCATTTTAAATTTTATCTGGTTAGATGTCCATCAAAAGCTCAACCCGTTTAAACAAATACATCAGCGAAAGTGGAATCTGCTCCAGGCGCGAAGCTGACCGTTATATCGAGCAAGGTAATGTGATCATCAATGGCAGAAAAGCGAAAATAGGAGATCAGGTTTTTGCAGGTGACAGAGTAATTGTCAATGGCAATGCCCTGGAGCCAAAGAAAGCCGGAGACATTATATTTCTGGCCTTCAACAAACCCGAGGGCATCACCTGTACTACTGAAGAAAGTACAAAAGGAAATATTGTAGATTATGTCAACCACAGTGCGCGAATCTTTCCAATAGGCCGGCTTGACAAAGATTCTCAGGGACTTATTTTCCTCACCAACGATGGGGATATCGTCAACAAAATATTGCGTGCAGGCAACAAACACGAGAAAGAATATTTGGTGACCGTTAATAAACCCATCACCGATCATTTTATTACAGGGATGGCCAACGGTGTTCCTATATTGGGCGAAACAACAAAAAAATGTCAGGTTGCTAAAGAGAGTCCGTTTGTTTTTAAAATAATCCTGATACAAGGTCTCAACCGACAGATTCGCAGGATGTGTGAGCATTTTGGTTATGAAGTTACAAAACTGGTGCGTACCAGAATAATGAATATCAATCTGAAGGGACTTCCTGTTGGTGACTGGCGCGATCTCCATGAAAAAGAGATGGCTGAGATTTATAAACTAATAGAAAATTCCAGCTCTGAGGGAAAAAATTCCGCTTCTGGTAGAAGTTCCAGAAATAAGAGTGAGGGTTGGGATGAGAAGCGGCCAGAGAAAAACAATAACTCAGATAGGCGATTTGAGAAACAGAAATCCGGATCGATTGATCGGCCATTTAAAAAATCCAGATCAAATCCAGATGATAAGCCTTTCAATAAAACACACCACTCTAAAAATTCAGGACAAAAGAATAATGGTACTGGAAAAAACAAGAGCAGGCCTCCCAAAGGCAAATCTGGCGGAAGAGGGAAGCGCAGATCATCGGGACGTTAAATTATTCCAGCCTTCTTAAAATCAGCTTGCTGATCCTTTCATAAAAAACAGCGGGGCTCATGGTGCGCCAATCGTCGACTTCCATGGTCCCTCCATAATTGATGTAGGAATCCAGGTTGTATTTTTTCCATTCATCGAATACAAATTCACGGAAATTTACCGCCGCAATCCAGCCGTCTTCCACATCTTCAAACCACTCTTCGTAATAGCAATCGTCTGAGCCATGAAAATTCAAAACATTCTCGCCGATCAGAATAAATTTATTGATATGCTCCCGCACCATCAGGTCAATGACATTTCTTTTCAGGTGCATAATGTCGTTGTGAAGGGTATCATTCCATTCACCGAATAACTCTATCACTGCAAAGCGTTTTTCGTAATCCGCAAAAAGGATTTTTACATATAGGGTTTCAGAACCTATAAAATCCCAGAGCGGATGGATATAATATCCGTAAATATCATTGGTGTAGTGAACCAGGTTATATTCTACCCCATAAAAGGGAGATCTTTCGTCATCAGAGGAAGAATAAAATTTATCCCAGTTGTAAAAGGGTTCTATCTCATGCATTTTTCCGGTACCATTCTATGGCCTGGCGGACATTCCGATGTTTTTTGAGAAGTTCGCCGGCTTTGTTTTTATCTACCTTTAACTCATCCATCAGCATTTTAATTCCACGGCTAATTAATTTCTTATTAGTCAGCTGCATGTCGACCATTTTATTTCCCTTTACCCTGCCGAGCTGTATCATCACTGAAGTGGAGATCATATTTAGCACCAGCTTCTGGGCAGAACCTGATTTCATTCTGGTGCTGCCTGTTAAAAATTCCGGACCGAGGATAACTTCTATGGGAAATTTTGCTGTAGCGGCAAGTGGAGTGTTCTTATTGCAGGTAATGCATCCGGTAAGGATATTATTTTTGTTCGCCTCCTCCAATGCACCAATGGGATAAGGTGTATATCCGGAGGCTGCAAGGCCTATGATAATATCATTCTCCTTGATTTTATATTTTTTCAGATCTTTCCAGCCCTGTTCTTTATCATCTTCCGCAAATTCAACCGCTTTACGTATGGCTTTTTCTCCTCCTGCGATAAGTCCGATCACCATGGTATCCGGAACGCCAAAAGTTGGAGAGCATTCTGATGCATCCAGAATACCGAGCCTGCCGCTGGTGCCTGCTCCTATATAAAAAAGTCGTCCACCCTTTTTCATCCGGGGAACGATCTCTTCAACAAGTTTTTCTATTTGAGGAATTGCTTTCTGTACTGCCAGGGGAACATTCTTATCTTCATTATTAATATTGTGCAGAAGTTCAGAAACAGACATTTTCTCAAGGTCGTTGAACCTTGATGGGGATTCTGTTACATTCATGCATGTAACTCTTTTTGTATATGGTATTCGAGCAATGCGTCTGACGGAGTAGGATCCACGATACTTATTTTCAAACCTTTTTTTGCAGCGACTTCTCTCAATGTGTCTTCAAAGTAATGAGCGATGGATCCGACAAAGCCAAGCTCAAGCTCGCGGTAATTTTTGTATTGGCAAATACAGTTATCGAAAAGCTCATCGAAGCTTTGATATACAAGTTTATGAATGAAAGGATCG
>DATMOV010000389.1:0-8591 GCA_035568055.1 Cytophagaceae bacterium | reverse complement strand
TCTCAGAATGATATGGCCGCCATGACCGCCGTCACCACCATCGGGGCCGCCTTTTTCTACGAATTTTTCTCTCCTGAAATGAACGGAGCCAGCCCCTCCTGCGCCTGAACGGCAGCAAATCTTTACGTAATCAATAAAATTTGAGGAAGCCATCTTTAATTTAAAATGTTAATTGTAAAATGTAAAATGAATCAAGAGAATAAATGTTGGCGCAATGCCATTTAACATTTTGCATTTTAAATTTTACGTTTATTTTATCTTGTCAATTACTTTGCAGATATCTGCGAAAACCTCGTCAATGGTGCCCATTCCGTCCACTTTGTGGTATTTCGCTTTCTTGGCATAAAAGTCAGCGACCGGTGCGGTTTCTTCCTGGTATACCGCGATTCTTTTGCTGATCACTTTAGGATCTTTATCATCTGCGCGATTAGAGGTTTGTCCTCTCAGCACCGCTCTTTTGGTGAGTTCTTCTACATCTACGACCAGCCCTATTGTGCCATTGATTTGTATTCCTGTCAGATGGCAGATCTGATCCAGACTTCCTGCTTGCGGAACAGTGCGTGGAAATCCGTCGAAAATAAACCCATTACAAGTTTTGTTGGACTCTAGCTTATTCCTGATCATGCCAACCACGATCTCATCCGGAACAAGAATGCCATTGTCAATTAATTTTTTTGCGTTGAGTCCGAGTTCGGTACCTGAGGTAATTTCAGCACGGAGTATATCACCTGTTGAAAGATGTATTAGATTATATTTCTCTATGAGCTTCTGACTTTGAGTTCCTTTCCCGGCATAAGGCGGCCCGAATAATACGATGTTAAGCATATTGGATTTGGTTTAAGGGGTTAAAAATACGAAAATCAATTTGAAAAATTAGATGATTAGATAATTTATCTATGGGGCACTATAAATAACTATCAGTTCAGTCATCCGATGACTGATACATTTGATCATTAATCAAAGCTTTTGAGGTGAGTTATCGGATGAGGGCTTCAGCACGCAGCACCCTTCATTCAGCACAAAAAAAGATTCCCACAAAAATGGTTTTGGTGGGAATCTTTTTTTTGTGCAATTCACTTACGCATGTACTTCCTGATGAGTTCGTACAAATTCACAGGCGGCTTTTATTTCTTCTTTAAACTGTACAAAGTCGATTTGCAGGCCGTTCAAATAAGTACTCCATCCAGCTGAATTTTTAGCGATATGTACTGCTTCTTCAACTTCCTCCTCTGTAGCGCCATTTAATTTAGCCATTTCAGTGTGGAAGAAAGAACAATATTTGCATTTTGAAACAGCCGATAATCCCAAACCAATTAATTCTCTGTACTTTTCAGGAATTATACCTTTTTCCACCTGGATCTTTTTAAATAATCCCCATTCCAATGCCAATGTAGAATCAGGAACCAATTTGAAGAAACCTGGTACCAAACCAAACATGCTTTCTATTTCTTTATAAACTTCATTTCTGTCCATAATCTTATCTTTAAATTACCTATTCTTAAAACAAAAGAGGTACTAAAAAAATTACTTTATTCTGGGGGAAGTTCTAAGCGCAGAGTGCTGCGTGGCTCACTTCAGAATTTAGAGTTTCCATCTGTTGTGATGACCAATGCTTTTAGTCATCCGATGACTGATAAGTTTGCTCATTAAATAATAACTTTTAAGGTGAGTCATCGGATGACTCCTTAGCACGCAGCACTATAATTTTTCCATCAACACCCGATACAATTCCACCATACTCTTAATATCATCTTTATGAACTTTTTCATCAGGTGTGTGTACATTTTCTTCGGCAGCGCCAATGAAGCACCAGTCGAAAGGGTAGGGGCTATTTTGAAGTTCGCGGCCATCGCTGCCGCCGGAGCCTTCAACTTCCAACTGATAGGGGATCCCGGATTCTTTAGCAAGCTTTACAATTTTATCTAAAAAACTTTTTCTGGGAATACTGCGGTCGCGTAAGGAGATAGCCGCTCCTTTACCATGGATAACGCCTTCGGTGATCCATGTGATGTCTGAAACCAGCGCCTGCTTTACCTGGTATTTTTCATAGATATATTTAGCAAGGTAAGGAACCGATCCACCACCATGCTCTTCCCAGCATGAAAAGGCGATGATGCCGTTTTCCAGTGTTTCCGCAACTTTCAAGGCAGACCATACACCAAGGCGGTTATCAAGATAGCATGACTGTACAAAACTTTCTTCCTCCCTGAAGTTGGAGGAATAAACCAGTTCTGTGCCTCTTTCTATTTCCCGATGGAATTCGCAGCTTAGTTTTCTTTCATCTTCGTCTTCTACATGAAGGATGCAATTTATTTCGCCCTGTGAGTCTTCGCCGGAAAGCCGATAGCCGTTTTGGGAATGGGGGCCACCGATAGGAACAAGCCTATTGTTATATCTTACAGTATAGCCTATAGAATCCATGTGTGCGAAAATGGCTGTTCGTGGCTTTCCAAAGATGAGGAGCACACAATCCTGGAAGTCTTCTCCATGAATGAGCCGGGGTTTTGTTTTCCAGGATCCAGAATGGCCGTTGACATATTCCAGGATAAATTCTTTCATCAGTCCCTCATTGCCGGAAGGTGCGTGGATACCGCAAAGTTGTTTGAGCAGCTGCATACTAATACTAATTTATTTTCAATCTTCGTTTCGCAAATATCGAAAAGAATTCAGACTTATAGCAGGCATCCGATATGACAACTTTTTAAAAGTTGTCATATCTTCATTTCTCGCTGGCGGCTTTCGCGGAGTGGCAACAAAAAATCTTCTCAGGCGTTATTCAGATAAGAATGATTTAGCTAAATTTACCTTTGATGGTCAAGGCGTTTTTTGTTTTATTGATATTTGTTTCTTCTTCGCTCTATGCCCAGACCGATAGCCTGCCTTATATGCTGCTCATGGATGAAAAGATCCAGATAGAAGCAACCGATGCTGTCAATGATATGTATAATTTCAAATTTGAAAAAGCGGAAAGGCAATTTCAGATTTTCAGACTCAAATATCCGGAACATCCTCTGCCATACTTTCTAATGGGCCTCAGCACCTGGTGGCGCATGATGCCCAATCTGGAACACGAGCTGGATGATACCAAACACGATGAAATTTTTGTAGCATACATGGATACCGCCATTACCTTCGCGGAAAAGATATATGATGCCAATGAAAAAAATGTAGAAGCAGTTTTTTTCCTTGCCGCGGCACATGGTTTTAAAGCAAGGTTGTATGGTGAGCGAAGTAATTATGCACGAGGGACTTTCTCCGCCAAACACGCTTTGAAATACCTGCGGCTCATGAAAGACAATGAGCTTAGTCCTGAGTTCCTTTTCGGAGAAGGGCTTTACAATTATTATGCTCCATGGGTCAAGGAGAACTTTCCATTATTAAGACCAATTATCATTTTATTTCCCAATGGAGATAAGGAACTGGGCATAAAACAACTTAAGCAGGTATCCTATAATGCCTTTTATACCCGCACTGAAGCTCAGTTCTGGCTGGTCAGGATTTATACAGTGGAGGAAGATGGAAAAGAAGTGCTGGCCATGCCAGTTGCCAGATACCTGGGAACCACATTTCCCGACAATCCGATCTTCCAAAGGAATTACGCCCGTACAGCCTATATCACTCATCAGATTGGAGAAGCATCAGTCATAGCGACACAGATACTTCAGAAAATAGAGAAAGGCATGCCAGGCTATGAGGAAAACGCAGGAAGGATCGCAGCTTTTATCATGGGTGAATATTACTATGGAATGAGTGATATTCCCAAAGCAAAAGAATATTATAACAAGGCTATTGACTTTGCCAGGAAGATCAATGAGATCCATACCGGATATTACTTATGGTCCATGGCCCGGCTTGCTGCTATAGCCGAGAAGGAAGACCAGGGCAAAGAAGCCCGCCTATATTGGAAACAAGTGAAGAAAGATGCCGACAAAGACAACAAGAAAGTGAAGGAAGAGGCGAAAAAGAACCTGAAAAAAAAATCTAAATAAGCGGCATCACCTTATTATCCTTGAAAGTTGAGAGAATCACCATTGACTGCATATTTCCAATCTCTTCAATATCTACCAGCTTCTCAAGGATCAGCTCCTGATAACTTGCGATGTCTTTAGTAATCACTTTCAATAGAAAATCGCCGGCACCAGTGATGTGATGGCATTCAACTACTTCTGGAATTTTATTGATCTTGTCTACGAAAGATTTGATCTGATTTTTTTTATGGCTGGATAATGAAACCTGCACGAATATGCTTACTCCCAATCCGAGCTTGGCCATATCTATTTGGGCATGATAACTTTTAATCAGGCCCAAATTTTCAAGCTTGCGTACACGCTCAAGTGTGGGCGCGGGAGAGAGTCCTATTTCCAGCGCCAGCTGAGAGTTGGTGATCTTCGCATTAGCCTGTAGCTTTTCAAGGATCTTCTTGTCAATCGGGTCAAGTTTCAAGAGAGAGGACATCTTGTTTATTTAGTTTCAAATAAAGATAGAAAATTTTCTGTATTAGCGTTCACTGAAAATTTTTGAATTACCTTTTCCCTGGCAGCTTTTCCTAACAGAGTTCTTTCAGGTTCATTTTTGAGCAGCAGCTCAAGCTTCTCATACCAGTCCTGCTCATCTTTACAGATAAATCCATTAAGTCCGTTGTCAACAATAATGGAATTCACTCCCACCGGCGATACCAATGCAGGAATTCCGAGCGCCATGTATTGCAGCGCTTTGAATCCGCACTTGCCCTGCGACCAGGGGTCTTCTTCCAGGGGCATAACGCCGATATTCATTTTGAGGAGATCATCAACCTCCGAATCGATGTTCCAATTCAGGTATTGGTAGGATTTTAATGGAAGTTCAGGATCTTTATCAGCGATCACCAGAAAAGTAAAATCATATTTCGTTTCAAGCCTTTTAAGCACTGGCAATAACAGATAAAGATACCTGATGGTCGAATGGGTTCCGGTCCAGCCTATAACTACTTTTTCCGAATGCTGATCTTTAATTTTATTGTGTAAATGTTCCGAGTCAATAGTAGTGGGATTTAAAATAGTATGTTTGTTAAACCTGGATGCGTATTCACAAAGGTATTGGTTTCCGCAACTTATGTTGTAAGCCCAACGACATATGCTACTTACTTTTCGATGCCATTTAAGATGGGAAACTATTCTGTTTTCATTAGAAGTGTTGGGTAGCCAGATAGCATCATCAAAGTCATAAATAATTTTTTTTCTCAAAACCCAGGCGATGATCCACTCGAAGAAAGCAGGGCCAAGAGGCGAAGCTTCACGGTGAATGAAAATAAATTGATAACGGTGAATGGAAAATAAAAGAAACCAGCGTTTAATAAAACTCTTGGCTACACCCCACAATTTTCTAATATGCAAGCCTTTTTTGTATAGTATCTGAAATGATCCTTCATCGAAGAAGGGCGAGATGTCAAAAGAAATTCCTGTCTTTTTCAGTATACCAAGGTATTGTTCAAAGCGAAATCTTTGCGATGGCGCTATCCCTACTGGATATGGAACTATAAAAAGGATCTTCATGAAGAATAAAAATAGGGAAATATTAGAATATAACTTTAAAACTGCTGCCTTTTCCGGGCTCGCTTTCGACATCGACTTTCCCGCCCTTGTTTTCCACCATTCTTTTAACAATGTAAAGCCCGATACCTGAACCCTCCACGTGGTCATGAAAACGTTTGAACATGCCAAAGAGTTTTTCGCGGTGTTTAGTCAGGTCCAGGCCCAGTCCATTGTCCTTAACAATAAGGATCGGATGTTCGTGATGCAGCTGTGAACATATTTTTATCACTGGTGTACGTTCAGGGGAGCGATACTTTATAGCATTTGTAACAAAATTATAAAGAATGCTTTTTAGGTTGATTCTCGAATAATGTATCTGTGGGCAAGCGCTGAAGTCAGCGGTAATATTGGTTTTGGTCTGGGTAATAAGCTCTTCAATGCTTTCTATTACTTCATAAAGTACATCCTGAAATAGAATCTTGTCACTGCTTTCTTCCAGATTTTTCTGAATCCTGGCTACATTGGAAATATCGCTTAAGGTATGCTGCATCCTGAGTAAAGACTTTTCAAATTTATGCATGACATCTTTTACATCATCTGACTGGTTTTCCATTTCCTCTTTTAATATCGTAAGCAGAGCTTCCATGTTTATCAAAGGGACTTTAAGGTCGTGAGAAGCGATATATATGAAATTGTCAAGGTCGGTATTGCTCTTTTTCAATTCCCAATTATTAATCCGCAAAGTGTCTTCGATTTTTTTTCTGCTCTCTACTTCTTTTTCCAGTCTTTCGTTGATGCTTGAAAGTTCCGAAGTTCTTTCCTGAACTCTTTTTTCAAGTTCTTGATGTGCTTTTCGCAACGCCTCTTCGGCCATTTTTCTTTGCATCAGAGTGCCCAGCTGGCCTGCTACTGAAGAAACCAGTTTGATAAGGTGGGTGTCTTCCTCTTTTGTTTCAAACATAAAGAAAACAATTGCCGCGAGCACTTTATTATTAGCGACTATCGGTACACCCAGGCTGGCTTTCAAGCCGGCTTTGTAAGCCAGGCCGGCTCTTTTGAAATCATTAGCAGGGCCTGTTGAAACATCCAGTCTCCATTCAGTATTATTCTGGAATATTCTTCCGGACATACCCTGGCCCGGGCTTAACAGAAGCTTACTGCTTTCCTCGGCGAATTCTTTCAGTTTTTCATCGGAGTAATACCAGACAGGGGCATATTTGATCCTGGTTCCCTCTTCATCTGCGGCTACCCAGGCTTCTCCGAAATCCCAGCCAGTAACTTTACAAACTTTCTCAATGGTAGTTTTAAGTGCCGAATAAAAATCATCAGTGCCGCTAATGGCTTGGGTTATATTCTGCAGCAATTCCATTTCCTCCTGAGCTTTTCTCCTTTCACTGATATCACGGATAATGCCTGAAAAAAAATATTCACTATCTTCTTTCCAGCTCGACAATGAAAGCTCAATAGGAAATTCTACTCCATCTTTTTTCAGCGCCATAATTTCAATGACATGTCCAATGAGTTTAGGCTTTTCGGTAGCCAGGAATCTTTTAACACCATTCCTGTGAGCCTCTTTATACCTCTCATGCATGAGAATTGTAAGATTCTTCCCTATGATTTCCTCTTCTGTATATTGAAATATTTCCTGAGCTTTTTTATTGAAGAAAATTATCCCTGAGAGGTGGTTGGCAATGACAATAGCATCAGTGGCGGTTTGTGCTACCGTCTGAAATCTTTTCTCAGATATTTCCAGCTGTTTTTGGAGCTGGTTCGCCTTGCTCATTTTTATTGGTTTAAGAAGATCTCACATGGTTATACGCTAAAAGATAGTTATCTGCTAATAACCGGCAAGGAAGGGAATGGTTTGATTTAAGAGGGAATATAAGGCGATAGAAATAGGATTAGGAAATAGGGCTATACAACGAAATAGCAAGGATCAACCTGGGATTAGGCAAGAGGTGGGGAATAAAGAAATTACACTCCAACCGTCAGCATTGAAATATTTTCAAACCCAACAACTAATAGTCATCAACAAAAAACTATAGGTCTTAAAATTCCGCGTTCTTTGGCGTTCTTGGAAAAGGAACCACATCGCGGATATTTGACATTCCGGTGATGAAAAGTATCAGTCTTTCGAATCCCAGTCCGAAGCCTGAATGAGGAGCAGTGCCGAACTTGCGGGTTTCAAGGTACCACCAGACCTCTTCTTCATCTATGCCAACTTCTTTCACCCGGGCCAGTAATTTTTCGTAGTTTTCTTCTCTCTGCGAACCCCCGATAATTTCTCCAATGCCAGGAAATAATACGTCCATAGCTCTAACCGTTTTACCATCTTCACTCTGTTTCATGTAGAAGGCTTTGATTTTCGCAGGATAATCCGTTAGAATTACAGGCTTTTTAAAATGTTTCTCTACAAGAAATCTTTCATGTTCTGATTGCAGATCAGTCCCCCAACTTACCGGATATTTAAATTGCTTTTTCTGATTCGGCCTGGATTTAATTAAAATATCTATCGCATCCGTATAAGTAAGGTGTTCAAACTTGTTGTCGACTACGAATTTTAATTTTTCAATCAGGCTAAATTCACTTCTTTCCTCCACCTTCTTTTTTTCATCTTCTTTTTTAAGTCGTTCTTCCAGAAATACCAGGTCATCGTGACAATGATCCAGCGCGTACTTTACTACATATTTCAAGAAATCTTCAGCAAGCGCCATATTATCATTCAGGTCAGAGAAAGCAACTTCAGGTTCAATCATCCAGAACTCAGCAAGATGCCTGGCAGTATTAGAGTTTTCTGCCCTGAAGGTTGGTCCGAAAGTATAAATTTCGGAAAGGGCCATTGCCCCAAGTTCACCTTCAAGCTGGCCTGAAACAGTCAGACTGGTCTCTTTGCCAAAAAAATCTTCTTTAAAATCGATGGTTCCATCTTCATTCTTGGGAGGGTTTGCAGGATCCAACGTTGATACGCGAAACATTTCTCCGGCTCCTTCAGCATCCGAACCGGTAATTATTGGGGTATGCAGATAAACAAATCCTTTGTCGTTGAAATATTTATGAATAGCAAAAGACATAGCGTGCCTG
>DATMOV010000388.1:0-3012 GCA_035568055.1 Cytophagaceae bacterium | reverse complement strand
CCTCTTCATCACACACTGAATTGGAAGTATGTATGCGGCAGATGTTGGTCCATCTATTCGCTGACAATCCTGTTTCTTCTTTCAATTCTCTTTTAGCGGAGTCAAGTATATCAATTCCTTTAAGTCCACCACCTTCCGGAATTTCCCAGGAATATTCCTCCAGCGCATACCTGAATTGTCCGACCAGGTAAGTGAAGCCTTCATTGTCCACCGGCACTATGCCAATAGCTATATTTTTAAAACTCACCACGCCATATATTCCATTTCCACCCGCCGGGTTGATTACCTGGTCTTCTCTTACATGTATCCAGGGGTTATCATAAATCTCTTTAGTTGACAAGGTTTTCCAGGGATTAATATCTTTTTCCATATCGGTTTTACAAATGCGATGGAAAAATTAATGATAATTTATGGTTTAGTAAAGGAATGATTTAGATTTTAGAGATTAGACTTTAGACATTAGAATTGGATTTGTTTTTTATTTAGTCAATTCATTTTTCATTTTGATAGCGGAGCTTAAATATTTATTTATTAAATTAGTAAAGGATGAGTTTAGACTTTAGACATTAGAATTGGCATTTCTTTTATTTTGTCAATTGTTAACTGTCCATTGTTAATTCATTGATCATTCAAAACTTAAAATTAAAAATTCCGCGCAGTGTGCTAAAATCATCCTACACCAAAGACCTCATAGAGGCCGGCCTTGATGAGGCGGGGAGGGGATGCCTTGCAGGGCCGGTAGTCGCGGCGGCTGTGATCCTTCCTAAGAACTTCCGTCATAAATTTTTAAATGATTCCAAGCAGCTTACCAAAAATCAGCGGGATGAATTGCGGCTGGTGATAGAAAAAAAAGCAATTGAGTGGGCCGTGGCAGAAGTATCGCATACGGAGATAGACCAGATCAATATTCTCAACGCTTCATTTCTTGCCATGCACAAAGCGGTGGATCAGCTTAAGATGATCCCGCAGCTTTTGCTGGTGGATGGCAACCGCTTTAAAAAGTACAAAGAAATTTCTCACGAATGTATTGTGGAAGGCGACGCGAAATATCTTTCTATCGCCGCCGCCTCCGTGCTTGCCAAGACCTATCGCGATGAACTGATGCTGAAGCACGCTAAAGACTTTCCGGATTATGGCTGGCACACGAATATGGGATATGCCACGCTATTTCATCGCGGAGCGATTCAGAGAATTGGTATATGTCCGTTGCACCGACTTTCTTTCAATCTTATAAATGATCAAATGGAAATTGAATTTCCGGAAGAACCTTCAGAGTCAACCCTTGGAGGGATTTGAAACCATCCAAACCGATGCCATCGACACCGAATTTCGATAGGAGTTTACCGGGGATTAATAAACTTTTAATTTCTGTTTGAGCTATTAAACAATAAAGGATTAAATCCGTAATTTAGGATGAAAATTGTAAGCAAAGTGTTAATAGGATTTGTAATTGGATTGTTTCTGCTTTATGCCGCTGCCTGTACTTTTGTGAAAGTAAAGCAGGAGAGTATGATATTCCACCCTGTTCATCTTTCAAGAGAATATAAATTCGGTTTCAAAGGAGATTTCGAAGAGCTGTTTCTGAAAACTGAAGAGGATGCTGAGATCAACGCCTTACATTTCCGGGTGCCGGATTCCAAAGGAGTAGTATTCTATTTTCATGGCAATGCCGGCGCTATGGACAGCTGGGCTGATGTCAGCGAGACTTTTGCAAAATATGGCTACGATCTGTTTATTTTTGACTACCGTGGTTATGGCAAAAGCACAGGGCCTTTGAGCGAGCAGGCTTTTCACCGTGATGGAAAATTTCTTTACGATTATCTCCTCACAAAATATCCTGAAAATAAAATAGTATTGTATGGCAGGTCACTCGGTACAGGCTTCGCAACTAAAGTTGCTTCTGAAGCGAACGCTAAGCTGCTGATTCTCGAGACTCCTTATTACAGTTTCCAAAGTGTCTGCAAACATTATTATCCTTTCCTTCCTGTCAGTGTCATACTCAGGTATAAGATCCATACCGATTTGTGGATCACCAAAGTTAATTCACGTATTATATTGTTTCACGGTACTGCCGATGATGTGGTTCCATATAGTGAAAGTGTGAAGCTTTCAAAGCTGCTCAAAAAGCATGATGTATTTCTGACCATTCCCAATGGCACTCATAGTGACCTGCTCCATTTTCCGGTGGTGACTGATACGTTGAGGAAGTTTCTTAATTAACAATATTGAATTAGTTTTCTTAAATCAAAGTATTTTCTCGATTGCAATTTCCTTATTTTGAGTATATTTATTGATATACTATTATCTAAGATATGGAAAACAACAACTTGTCCCGCCGCATTGAAAATCTTGTTTCGAAGATCGATGATATTAAAACTGAGTTGAATAAGATCAAAGCCGAGTCGCTGAATTATTCAGAGATCAAAGAACCTGAGGTGGTGGTTAAGGAAGAGTTAAAGCCGGTTCTGACACCAGTTACGGAAGAGAAGAAAGAACCGATCATCATTACGCCACCTATTATAAAGAAGCCTTTAGTAATAGCACAGGCAGTAGCAAAGCCCAAAGAGCCTGCCAAATCTTTTATTGAAAGAAATCCTAATATGGAGAAGTTCATAGGGGAGAACCTGATTAACAAAATTGGTATAGGTATTCTTGTGATCGGTATCGGAATATTTGTGAAATATGCCATTGACCAGGACTGGATAGGTCCGGTCGGAAGGGTAATGATCGGTGTGCTTTGCGGCGGGATTCTCCTTGGCTTCGCGCACTTTCTCAGAAAAACCTACAAACCTTTCAGCTCAGTATTAGTAGGCGGTGGAGTGGCGATTTTGTACCTCACGATCGCCATAGCATTTCAGAAGTACCATATTTTTGATCAGAAGGTAGCATTCGCGATTATGGTCGGCATTACTGGTTTTACAGTTCTTTTTGCCATATCGTATGACAGAGTTGAAATAGCTATACTCGCTATCCTTGGTGGGTTTCTGTCGCCCTTTATGATAAGCACGGGCG
>DATMOV010000387.1:0-7106 GCA_035568055.1 Cytophagaceae bacterium | reverse complement strand
GATGAAGATGGGTATTACAGAATCATGGGCAGGGTGGATGATGTCATTAATGTATCAGGACATAGAATGGGAACTGCGGAAGTTGAAAATGCCATTGATGAGCATGAAGATGTAATCGAGTCGGCGGTAGTAGGATATCCTCATGACATCAAAGGACAAGGCATTTATGCTTTTGTTATTTATGATAAGAACAGCACAAAAGATCATGAAACTTTGAAGAAAGAAATCCTTGCTATTGTAACTAAAATCATTGGCCCGATTGCAAGACCCGATAGAATCCAGCTTGTAAGCGGACTGCCTAAAACAAGGTCAGGTAAAATTATGAGAAGGATTTTGAGGAAAGTTGCTGAAGGAGATTTTCTAAATCTTGGAGATATATCTACTTTGCTTGATCCGGCAGTGGTGGAGGAAATTAAGGCTGGGGCGTTGAAGTAGGTTTGGGATATTAGATATTAGATTTTAGACATTAGAAAATAGTCAATAGTTATTAATAGACGATAGCCAACAGACCAAGGCTATGAATCTATGCTTGGTTATTACGAAATAGTTCTCCGCAGTCGCTCGGCTGTGCCCATAGCCGAGCGGCTGCAGTGGGCGTTTTTCAAGTCCGGCTTGCCTACATGAACTTACGTCTTTTAAAAGCAGCAATGTCGGAAGGTGTTAGCTCGAACCATTCTCCATTAAGTCTTTTGTCCTGGAAACGACCGTGCCAATATTTTTCAATTCCGAAAGGATCGTCAGTCTGAATTTCGTGAACCAAAGAAACTTTTTCTGGCAATTGAATGCTTAATTGATAATGTCTATTTCCAGTGTGAGTTGCTTTGCCAATTTTATAATGTTTACCAGATTTCATCAAGTAAACAACCCCAAGTTCGCCTTCAACTATTTTGTCTTTTGCAGAAGAGGGCTTATAACCTTCGAGTTCTGTCTCACAAATTTCCAATACTTCTTTGTATTCTGGTTTTGTCTTGCAGAACACTATTAATTTTTCTAAAGTTTCAGTCTTGTTCCCAAGTCTGCTTTTCATGGTGGTCAGAGTTGGAAATTTTTTGTCGTTGTGATTGTTTATTTTTAGTTCAGGTTGTGTTGGGTAGTGATTTAAATGAGTCCGCGAATTGTTCAAGTAACCAGTCAATGTCAAATGCAGGATTTGAAAATGTATTAGGCGTAAATCCAGCTTCTTTTATTGCGTCTGCTCATCTAATCCAATGTTTTCCTTCCCAGTCGGTCCGTTTGATGCCTGTACTTTCAAAAAATTTATCCATGCCGAGAGCCACACCTTTATTTTCGGTCGCAGTCCTTTTTATTGCGTCTAAAATGTCTTTTTTTGTCATGTCGTTTAAATGCCCTATAACGATTGTGTATATGCAATACAGTATGCGTATAGCCTACCAATATGGCGGAATAACCGTAGCTTTTAACCTATTTCAATGCCTATTTATACAATCTATTATTTGTTCCTATAAATTCCTAAAGAGCAGGAGTTTGGTGTATTCTAATAAAGTCAAAATGATTTATTGATTTCATCCCCTTAAAGGGCATGACCTAGACTTAAGAGTGAGAATGTCCGAATGCCACGTCATTGCGAGGCAGATGCTGTTAGTTTAAAGTAATACATTAAGAATTTGCCACACTTTTTCTAAATGAAATGCCGAAGCAATCCGGTAGTTAAGCGCATGGATCTATCGGATTGCTTCGGCATTTCATTAACACACATCCATATTTAGCCGCATACTTTTTTACCCATTCCAATTAGCAGTCATTTGCCTCGCAATGACGCGTTATTCCTTAAGTTGGCGGTTATGTCTTCCAGGAGGCAGGAGGATGTTTTTAAAAATCTACTTCCCCTTCATCAAACCAATTATCAGCAAAATCAGAAATCCCGCATTCATAAAAATCGTTCCGAAAGATTTCAGAAAAGGAAAGATCAGAAAGCAATAGACAATCATGCTGACTGTGGCGGCTATGGCAATATAAAATCCCCATTCATCGTCGGCTTTCAGCTTTGAATAAGTAAGCATTTGGATCACTCCGCAGGTGATAAGAATATGTCCGTCCATCATCAGCCTGAGTAAGTCGCGGTCGTAAGGTTTTCCTTCTTTGAGCACAAATATGTCATGTAGCACTCCTCCAAGCACGGCCCATGCGCCAACTCCAAGAGCAATAAACGGTAAGGCATTTAGTAATCTTTCCATATATGAATAAAAATAAAGTCCTAAATTGCTGTTATTAGCGAAGACGATTAAGATTCGTCAATATTTTAACCAGGTCTTAAATGTTCAAGAAAATTTTTATTCTTCCGATCCGGATCTATCAATACATGATCTCTCCACTTATTCCCGGAGCGTGCAGGTTCACACCAACATGTTCGGAATATTCCGCTGATGCCATCAAAAAACATGGTGTGATCAAAGGTTTGGTCCTCGGTATAAAGAGGATCGGGAAGTGCCATCCATGGGGTGGCAGTGGTTATGACCCGGTTCCTTAACTGATCTCGTTCTTTTTCCTAAAGCTCCTGAGCAAAATAAATATCCCAGCGATGATCAAAGGTATGCTCAGGATCTGTCCCATATTCAGTACCATGTTATTTTCAAAATCAACCTGAGGAGCTTTAATAAACTCATATAAAAATCTCAGCGTAAATAAGATCACAATAAAAGTTCCGAAAATTCTTCCTTCCCGTGTGGCTGCTTTTTTCCTTGAATAAATATATAAAAGTAAAAAAAACAGGAACAGGCATGAAATGGCTTCATACAACTGGGCGGGATGCCGGGGGATGCCATAGATTTTAACAGTCGCTTTTGGGGTGCCGTTATTCATATTTATATTTTGAGAGAGAAATCCTGCAGGAACAACAATATTTTCCTGAACGTCTCCATAGCTGCTAAGGGTTTCCCGCAAATTATTCTGAATAAAGTTTGTGATAGACTCCGCCGGAATATTTTTGTCTTTAAATTCTATGGTTAAGTCAAGCCCTGCAAGGGACATATTATTCATGGTACTGTCTTTACCATTTTTGTTTATTCTGACATTTTTAATTGCGGAGGAGAAATTTTCCATGATTCTGTCTTCCGTTGATCTTACAAATATAAATCCAATAGCTGAATCAGTTGGCTTGCCTACAATTTCGGAGTTCATGAGATTTCCTATTCTGATAAGGCATCCCGCCAGCACTACGATGATAGCCATTCTGTCAAGTATGTATAAATAACTTTGGTCGGTTTGTTTGCGCGAATAAATATACATGGCGATCAGAATACCAAGTGCTGCACCATGACTGGCAAGACCGCCTTCCCATATTTTCAGGATATCCAGCGGGTGGCTTAAATAATGAGAAGGTTCATAGAAAAGGCAATGGCCTAGCCTTGCACCTATAATGGTAGCAATAACCATATATAGGGTAAGCGTTTCGACATGCTTCTCTGATTTACCTTCTATTTTAAAAATTCTGATCATGACCTGCTGGCCAAGAAGGAATCCGCAGGCGAATAAAAGACCATACCATCGGATAGCAAGACTGCCGATCGAAAATATTTCGGGAGAAGCCTCCCAGACAATGAAATTAAAAGTTGACATAAAAATAGTTTAGAACAAATATAAGGTAAAGTGTTAAAACTATGCTGCTTTTAACTTTAAGAATTTAATAGTCATCTTCATGTCGTTATGTACTTATCAAAAGTTTTATTTTAAAATCAATCAAGTTGTGGATAAAATTAGCAGGCAGGGATTGACAATTTTATTGCGACTCTTATTGTCATGCTGACGAAGGAAGCATCTGTTTATATATTTATTCCAGATGCTTCCTTCGTCAGCATGACAGCGGTGGATATTAAATTAATTTTATAAGTCAGCCAAGTTCGCAATTTGTCTGATTAATTGTCATCATATACACAGCATGTATTTACCGCAAAATATTAATCATTTAAGAAAAAAACATAAATGAAAATTATTTCATGAATCCATATAACAAAGCCAAAATTCGGACTGTTACTTTATATAGGGATATGAATATATAAATGTGTGTTAAATGGAAAGTAGAAGAAGATTAATACCCTTGATACTGAGTTTTCTGTTCATCACAGTGGTTGTAGCTGGTTATGCATTAGGCTTAGGCGACATGATTGATAATTTTGATATAAGAACAATGGAGCAGAGTTTCAAGCATTACAACTGGAATTATTCGCATTAAAGATTGTCCAGTTCGCTTGCAAAGCCTCCGCTGAGTATCGGGAATCTGCACCATGACCTTGGATCAACATTGAAATCATCCAGGTGAAAAGAGGGAGCTATTCTTTCTCTTTTCCATTGATTTCTTGCCCATAGCCGGAAGAATTTTCTGATATGTTCTTTCAGTAGTGTTTCATCTTCCAGATTCTGAGCTTTTAAAACTTTGAATACTTCAGAGGGGGAATGATGATTTCTTATCGCTTCGCGTTCTATCTGCGCCAGGATGGAATAAGGCATCAGGTCTTTTTCATCTGTCTGTGTATTTTCCGCCGGGCGAAGTTCTGCGGTAGGAATAAGGCTGTTTACATATCTTAAGCCTGGCTGGTCAAGATTTTTCTCAGCCCAGATAAGCCAGTTTTGGATAAAATGTTTGTCAACTCCGGCAATGGGAGCGATGCTTCCTGCTGTATCGCCATCCATCGTTGTATATCCGACATCTCCTTCGCTTCTGTTTGAAGTGGTTATAAGCAAGGCATTGTGAATATTGGCAAGCATCCAGATAATAGGGGCTCTTGCCCTTGCCTGGATATTCTGCATGGCTATGTCATCGGTTTTCCAGTCAAGCTTTCTGCCTAAGATTTTTTCCACTTCGGAAGAATAACTGTCCACTTCATGATCAATCTTCCATTCATAAAAAGACGCACCTATAGATTCCGCCAGTTTCCTTGCAGAATTGAGCGTAGCAGTTCCTGAATTCTCAGTGCCCTGATAAGCGCAGATCAATATTTTGTTCATCAGCTTTTTTATCTGATCTTTTTCAGAAAAACCTTTCAGCTCCTGCATCTTTATTTCAACACCTGTTTTTCTGATAAATTCTTCCGCGCCAAGTTCTTTCACTGCCTGTTTTACCATTTCATTGACCATGATCGCGCAAGCGGAAGAATCTGCGCCGCCGCTGAGTGAAAGCACAAAACCTTTGCTTCTGCTTTTGCGCACATAGTCGAACAGACCAAGCGACGTAGCTTCCCAGAATTCATAATTTTTCTCACGCTCATCATGGATAAGAGCATCCTTGCTGGTCTGGCCGGTACTAAAGTCAACTTCGGCTGAAACCAGATTTACATTTTTAAAGGATAAACGATCATTGCGCTGGATGAGTTTGCCATTGCGGGCAATTAACACTTCGCCGTCATAAATAATTCTGCCTGCTTCATTGCCTACAAGATCTGCGTATAGATAGGTGCAATTGAATTTTTCAGAGCTTCCGATAATCAGGTCATATCTGATCTTTGATTTCCCGAAAGAAAAATGGCTGGCGCTGGGATTAAGAATAAGCTGAACGTTGTTTTTGCAATGCCTTGTGCCAGGTCTTACATCATAAGGCCTCCAGGCATCTTCGCAGATTTCGTAGGCAACTTTTATCCCATGTACTTCATAGATCAGATCCCCGAAATTATATTCTCCTCCTCCTAAAACAATACGATCTTTTTGTGTCGCTTTCCAAGGAGTGAACCAGCGGGTTTCATAATGTACACCGTCATTGGCAAGAAACTGTTTAGCGGTGCAGCCTAAGATTCTCTTGTCGCGGATAAGGCAGGCTACATTATACAGGCTTCCATTAAACCTGAGGGGCAGGCCAAGGCTCACTGTAATTCCATCACAATATTCTTTGAGCCTTAGTAATTCTTCCATAGCACGCGCCGGTACCCATTCGCTTAGGAACAGGTCTTCACAGCCATAGCCGCTAATACATAGTTCTGGAAGGCATAGGATATCTATTTTTTCTTTTCTTGCCTGCCCAATCGCTTCAATAATATTCCTGGAGTTGTTTTCCCAGTCTATAGGGGTTTGGTTGAGCGCCGCCCCTGCGATTCTGAGAAAGCTCATAGAAAAAGCCAGATAAAATATTTAAAAAGAAATCCCATGAATACAAAGATATTTACCCACAGCATAAATACGTTTAACAGCACACTTCTACCCAACTTTTTTAAAGAAATGTAGGGGAAAAATAAAAAAGGAAGGATCTTAATTGGAATCCAGTATAAGCCTTGATAAGACCAGTCTGTAGTCATTTTATAAATAAATGCTGCGAGAATGATGGCCACCAAAAGTAAAGCCGAACCCTTTACAATTTTATTGGCGAATTCCATATTTGCTTCTGTTTTTGCTACTGCCATGAGGTAATGGAATTTACAATTTCATTTAATTTTTTTTCAATATCACTAAATGGCTTTGGCACAACTTCTCCCGAAGGGTTGCTTCTGTAAAGTACTTTCTTTAAAACCTTCCCGCTAATTACTTTAATAGTATAGGGATAAAATCTTTCATTCGCGCTGATTCCATATTCGTTTTTAGGCAAACTCATAAATCCACTTTTCCTGATCAGCATATTCAAGCTGTCAAGCTTTGTTTTTGGCAAGGTTGCCTTCTTAGTTACTTCTGTTCTTTTACTTGGCATCGAACTTACGGGATTATCATATTCTTCTTTTGCTTCAGTTATTATGATTATATTATTTTCTATCACAATGTTTTTTTGTGATGAGTGATATTCAACATATAATGCAGGAGTACTTTTTGTTTTAGTCTGTGCAGGAATTTGCAGGCTTAAGCCAAGTGCAAGCAGAAGGAACGAGAGGAATATTTTCATAGTTTGTGATTTTTAGGAAAGAAATGTATTTAAATTTTCCTTTAAATGATTCCTGATCCTGTTTTCCATTATAGAAAACAGGAATATAAGTTAAGCTTAGTTTTATTTCAAACCAAGTGTTTGGCAGGCTTTCTCCGCTGCGGCTTGTTCAGCTTTCTTTTTACTTGATCCTGTACCGGAGCTATAGGCTTTATCGTCCAGAAGAACCTGGGCAGTAAATTCTTTATTGTGAACATTACCAAGCTCTTTGATGATAAGGAATTTTATATTTTTATTTTCTTTTTGAGCCCAT
>DATMOV010000386.1:0-14409 GCA_035568055.1 Cytophagaceae bacterium | reverse complement strand
GTGTCTTTATAATAAGTAGCAAGTGTTTATGTGTTAGAGTGCGAAAGTGTTAAGTTTCTTAAATAAGCACATTGAGAGTATTTCATTATTCTACAATAAAATCACATTAGGAAGCTTGGGCTTTTAATATTCTTTCAAGTTGTTGAGGAGACGCCTAACTTTAACACATTAACACTTTCCAACTTTAAGACTATAACTTATCAATCGCTTCTGCCAGCTTCCTGTCTTTGTCAGTCACCTTATTCCCGGCATCGTGCGTTGTTAATTGGATTTCGACCTTATTATAGACATTGCTCCAGTTAGGATGATGATCCATCTTCTCGGCTATTAAAGCCACTTTGGTCATAAAGCCGAATGCTTCTTTAAAGTCTTTGAACTTAAAGCTCTTTGTAAGGATATTATTTTCTTCTTTCCACATAACTTCAAAAAATAAAGTACAAAACACAAAAATCAAATTCCACTTAGCTTTTGAGTGTATTCACTGCTTCCATTTGTAGCACTCAGGGGTTTTCAATCATATACTCATAAATTTCTTTATACCCGGCTACCGTTTCTATGTTCCCCTTATTACGGTAATAGGTGCATATCTTGGCCAAAGCTTGCTTTGGGCTTAAAGAATATCGAAAATCCTCTGTATGGCCAATACTGTTCCTGCCGGAATATATAAACTGATCATCCTGAAAATCTATTATTTCGTATAACAAGGCTTTATCCTCTGATAAGATCAGTTTTGTTCTTTCTTTAATAATTGAAAGTATCTGTTCTCTTATTTCTAACATCTTTTCTTTTGTATGATGGCTGGAAAATTCATTACCAGAGCAGGCTGTTTTAATGATTGGCTTTATAGTACTCGCAATCTTTCCTTACCACACACTCATCATGTTTTGGATGGGTGGGCCTGCAGGTTTCCCTTCCTAAAAAAGAGATGGCCATTCCAATTTCCCCCCAGTCTTTTTCAGGTATTGAATCCATAATCTGTTTTTCAATTTTTTTTGGGTCAGTCCCGCTTGCAATGCCTATGCGTGGGGCTACGCGTACTACGTGGAGATCAACAATCACGCCCTCCGCTTTGACACCGGCACCGCGCATAATCACATTTGCCGACTTGCGGCCAATACCGGGCAAAGCTGTTAGCTCCTCCATCGTCAGTGGAATATTTTTATCATCCTTTACTGTTTGCGCAAGCTTTATGAGCCATTTTGTTTTGTTTCCAAAGTTGCGCACCTTCCCGATCAGTTTAAATAATGATTCTTCATTTGCTTTGGCCAGCGCTTTCATATCTGGAAATATTTTAAAAAAACCGGTTGATAATTGGTTGATATGTTTATCAGAATCCTGGGCAGAAAGGATTACCATGACTACTAACTGGTAGAGGTTTTTATATTCCAAAGGATGTGACTTTCCTTTGTATTTTTCAAGTAGAGGTTTTAAAGCTGTACTCCAATTTTTTTCTGGCATAATGCTTTTGATTATATTAAATTTAAATAGATAACCAGATAAGTTTGTAAATGTTGGTATGAGTTTACTTTGCTAAAGGCTTGCGCTATTTCGGAAAAATCTAAAGCTATACTCTTACATTGATTTGAAAGATAAGCGTTCTTATTTTCTTTTGAGCTCTTCCAGCTTGTTTACCAGGGTTTGAATTTCCCTTTTGAGCCTTCTCTCTGTTTCGGCCTTCGCGGCCTTTGCTTCTTCAAGCTGTTTGGCTAATACCTCATACTCCTGAGATTTAGCATTGGTAATCTTCTTGCTGTTCTTATACAAAAAGAACATTAAAACAGAACCCACCGAAATCCCGATCAGCATTATCCAAAGTAAGGAGACGTATGCGTATTTATTAATTTGCATTCCCAGGAAACCGATGCTATTCTTGTCATTGCTGATCTGGTCAAATGCTGTTTTTTCTTCTTTAATTTGTTTGTTTAGTAAATCAATCTGATCATTCTGCCCTTTAACTTTGATTTTTTCATTAAGCAGGCCAGTTCTCAAATTGGATAGAGTATCCTGAATAGATTTATATAGACCGTTCAATTGATTTTTGTTGATTACTTTATAGTCCTGGTAATTTTCTGCTTTGTTGAGCATATTATTCCATTTGGAATCCAGCGTTTTCAACGTATCCTGGGCAAATACCCCGGAGGAAATGATCAGTAACATGGAGGTAATAATAAATTTATTCATAGCGTTAATAGATTCAATTGAAATGTAATATAATATTTTATCCCGATTTTTTAGATTTGGTGCAAGTTTCGTATCCGCAAAAATCCATGTAAAAGATTTGTAAGAGGGATCCTCATTCATTTTCATAACAACGCCTTCAGATCTATTATTGATACTTATTAAAAAGAAATCCAGGTGTTTTTATGCTCTGAAACAAATTAGCTGTCTTTAGGGCTGACTGGTAACTAATTTTTAAGCTAAATTGCACAAAAAATTATTTGTAAAGCTTTTATCCTATGCAAAAGGCACAATTTGTTATTATTTTTATTGCATTAATTACTGTAGGACTACTTTTCGCTCTTCCCAAAGTTATTGTCAAGGATGACCGCCATATTACCCCTTCTGTAGATAAACAGCATGTTAATGGCGCTGAAAACACTAAAATCAAGGAAATACACCAGGTAAAAATAAATGAGAACGACCTGAAAATCCTGAATTCTTTAACAAAGACCTATTATTCTGTTTCAGATACCAAAAAAAAGCTTAAATTTGTAGATTCGTTGGCAGGATATTATCAAAAATTGCATCTCTACGACAGCTCTGCTAAGTATTATCAGGAGGAGTTAAAGTTGCAGCCAACCACTGAAAACTATATTAAAACAGGAGATGCTTATTTTGAAGCCTTCAGTTTTAACCAGGATCAGCAGCCTGAATTGAGCGTAACGGCAAGACAGTATTATCAGAAAGCTTTAGGAAAAGATACTGGTAATCTGGCCATCAAAAATAAAATCGCTGCTACCTTTATTGGTACTAATGAGGCGATGGAGGCGGTAGTTATTCTGAGGGAAATAATAAAGGCCGATCCTAAAAACAAGGAGGCATTATATAACCTCGGACTTATGTCGATCCAGTCGAACCAGCTGGATAAAGCGGTGGGAAGGTTTGAAGAAGTATTGAAGTATTATCCGGAAGATGCCGGCGCTCATTTTTACCTGGGGATATGTTACCAGAATCTTGAGCAGAAGCAAAAGGCCAAAGATTACTTTCTGAAAGCAAAAGCATTGAATAAAGATGCGGCATTTCAGGCTTCGGTCGATGAATATTTGAAAGAATTAAAGTAAAAGAAATTATAACACACTAAACATTAAAAGTATGCCTTGCGGTAAAAAAAGAAAGAGACATAAGATCGCCACTCACAAAAGAAAAAAACGTCTGAGAAAAAATAGACATAAAAAGAAATAATCCGCCACACCGGCTGATATTTCTTTAATACCTGATATTGACTCACAACTTATTTATGGGTTAAATCAATATGTTTATTAAATTTTTAATCAAATCTAGAGGTTGAGTAACGAATTACTAATCAATTCTACTGAAAAAGGTGATCGAATAGCCCTTTTGAAAGATAGAAGGTTGGTGGAATGCCATTTTGAAGATCATGGCGAAAGTTTCACCGTCGGAGAAATTTATCTGGGAACCGTTAAAAAAGTGGTACCCGGATTAAATGCCGCCTTCATCGATATTGGCTATGAGAAAGATGCCTTTTTGCACTACCTGGACCTTGGTCCTCAGGTTAGGTCTTTGAACAAATATTCCAAAATGGTTCAGGCCCAGGGAGGTAATACCAGTCCGAAGCTTGGTAAATTCAGGCTTGAAAAAGACATAGATAAAGATGGCAAGATCTCACAAGTGCTGACTAAAAATCAGCAGATACTTGTGCAGGTGGTTAAAGAACCTATCTCAAGCAAGGGCCCACGACTTTCATGTGACATATCTCTTGCCGGCAGGTATATTGTCATGGTGCCATTTTCCAATGTCGTCACGGTTTCCAAAAAAATTACAGATAAAGAAGAGAGAACAAGGCTTGTTCGCCTTTTAACTTCCATCAAGCCTGAAAATTTCGGCATCATTATCCGTACTGTTGCTGAAGGCAGAGAAGTTGCCGAGCTTGATGCAGATCTTAGAAGCCTGGTAAGTAAATGGGAAGAAGGATATAAAAACCTCCGCACTGCCAAGCCAAAAGACAAAATAATAGGGGAGCTAAGCCGTGCTTCATCCATTCTCCGCGATATGCTGAATGAAAGTTTCGACAGCATCACCGTTGATACCAAAGAGATGTATGAGGAGATCAAAAATTACATACATACCATCGCTCCTGACAAAGAAAAAATTGTAAAGCTGCATAATGCCAAAACCAAACTTTTTGAAACAGCAGGGATAGAAAAGCAATTGAAAGGGCTTTTCGGCAAATCTGTTTCTCTTCCAGGTGGCGGTTATTTAATTATAGAACATACAGAAGCGCTGCACGTCATAGATGTGAATAGCGGAAATAAATCCAACTCCGAAAGCGATCAGGAAAGAACAGCGCTCTCAGTGAATATGGAAGCGGCCAAAGAAATAGCAAGGCAGCTTCGCCTGAGAGATATGGGTGGAATTATTGTGGTAGATTTTATAGATATGAAAAAAGCCGACCACAGAAGGCTTATCTATGAAAAGATGAAGGATGAAATGAAGGATGAACGCTCTAAATATGTGATCCTGCCTCTTTCTAAATTCGGACTATTGCAGATTACCCGCCAGCGTGTACGTCCGGAGATGAATATCATTACACAGGAAAATTGCCCTACCTGCAATGGAACCGGCAAGATTACTGCCAGCATCCTGGTTTCTGACCAGATTGAGCATACACTGGAATTTATTTTTAATAAGCAGAATGAAGGAAAGGTTACCATATCGCTGCATCCGTATCTTTATGCCTACTTCACCGAAGGTTTAATATCAAAAAGGATGAAGTGGTATATGAAATATAAGAAATGGGTTTCCCTGGAGAAAGATACTTCATTGGGAGTTACAGATTTCAAATTCAAGAATCAATACGGGGAGGAGATAGAAATTAATCAGGCTCCGATAGCTGCACAGGTCGTATCGCAGCAACATGCATTAGAAAAGTCCGCCTAGGCGGACTTTTCTAATGCATGTTTTTCCTTAGATGAAAATCACTCCTTGATGATCTTATGGGTTGTATTCCCATTTTCAGAATGAACATTTATATAATAAACTCCTACTGGAAGCGAGCTCATACTTATAGTTTCTGCAGCTCCATCTGTTGGCATAGATCTTAATTCCTGACCTAAATAATTATAAATTTTTATTGTACGGTTTCCGTTTTTTCCAAAATTCATAATAAATGATTCGGTAAATGGGTTGGGGTAAATTTTTAATTCACCTGTTTCATTTTTTACCGTGCCAAACAAACTTAAAACATTTGTATGAATCTGCTCGGTAGTTGTTATTCTTACTATAACACCATCCGCTCCAACAGCGATAGCATCTTTTTTGCCTAGCGAATAGACAGCATTCAGTCTTGGTGAAGTAGCATTAAATACCGACCATGAATCGCCGCCATTGCTTGTTCTCATAATTGTGTCACCGACAGCAAAGCCATTGGAGGCATCTGAGAAACTGAAATCTGTTGTTCCCCGTACGGTGGAAACAATACGTGTAATATTTCCATCAATAACTTTATACAAAGCCTCTGTACTTACTGCGAAACCTATATTGCCTGAAGAAAGTTTTAGCTTTGTAACATTCATATTCGCACATGACATCGTTGTGAAAGTCTTTGCACCGTCTGTAGTTTTATTGATAGGCCAGCACGGCCTTCCAAGCCATAGAAATTGTTCCAGCACATAGCCGGTGGATGTATCGGCGAATGCAATGGAGGTAGAAAATTTATCGCCCAAAGAAATAGTAGTCCAGGTCTTTCCACCATCTCTGGTTTTGTAAATAGCCCTGGAAGAACCTCCGCCGATATACCCATTGTTCGGGTCAAGAAAAGATATTGAGCTCAGCATATTGGTACTCGGAGTATTTAACTTAAACCAGCTTTCCCCTGCGTTGATGGTTTTAAGTACAGTGCCTGCATCTCCAACAATGAATCCAACTTTCGGGCTTGCAAATTGCACAGCGGAGAGCCATACCTGCGTGGGAGAATGAACCACTCTCCAGCTTTTCCCGCCGTCCAGGCTTTTTAAGATCCTTCCGCTATCGCCCACGATGATTCCGATAAAGGCATCAGCGAAAGCAACTGACGTTAAATATGCTTTAATTCCTGATGGCACTTTGATTATTGTATCACGGGATGTATTCCCAGCGGTAGTTCGGCAAAATCCAGATAAACCGGATAAAATAAAAATTGATAAAATTGTAAATCCCTTCTTCATAATTAGTCCTCCTATATTTAAAAAGACTCATTCGGAAAGAGAATTGTTTTGTCAAATGAAAGAAAAAAGGAAATGTTTTTTTAAAGCTTACTTCGAGATTTTATGATAGAAGCTACCTTGCTCGGTATCCAGCTTAAGCATATAGAGGCCTTCAGGATATTGAGACATAGAAACAATAAAGCTTGCTTGTTTTGGAATCACTCCCTCAGTAATTACTTCCAGGATCTTTCCATTCAGATCACACAGTAACAGGCTGCCTCTGGAGTTTTCGGCTAAATTCAGCTCAAGTTTTGTATCGTTACTTACAGGATTTGGGAAAACAGTTATTTCCCAGCCACCTTTCCGGGATGAACTAATGGCAGTGACGCCATGCACTACCTGATCTATTGCAGCCAATAGAGATTTTGGGCCCGTGCTGATACAGTCTTCGGTAATTTCCCAGATCATAATTCCACCGCCGTTTGTCATGGCGTAACTTGTCTTTTGTTTGATGGTTGGAATTCCATTATAATATATCGCATTGCTTCCGCTTCCTACTATATCATTATTTTCTGCTCCAGCATAAGTGGAGACAATGGTGCAGTATGGTATCTCGTTATTATTAGGGTCTGCGTAAGTTCCCCAGCCATAGCCATAAAACGGAACGCCAATATTTAGTTTTGCTCCGGGAACCGCTTTAGTCGTGTTCCAATATTGGAAGTCGCTTACTGCACCAGAATAAGGGGCATGCGGACCGGCAGGGTCATTGGGAGGAATCGCATTATCATAAGACATAATGCTGATCCAGTCAAATTGAGCCGCGGCAGTATTGGTAACAAAACTTGCGAACCACGACGCCAGCGCTGCGGACATTTGCTTACTTTGTGCATGCAAAGCGATTGCAAGGGCAGTGACAAAACTTTGATATTGTGCAGCGGTTACAGTGCTTCCATCCAAAACATCTCCCTCTATGTCCACGTCAATTCCATCCAGGTTATAAGTGACGGCATAGTTCACAATATTGGCAACGAAACTATTTATGTTTGTCGCAGAGCTTAATAAATTTTTATAAGTAGTACCAGGCGCTCCTGCTCCTCCAATAGACATAAATACTTTCACATTTTTTGCATGGCAGGAATCTACAATTGTAGTTACACTGGCATTTGTTCCGTCAGCCGGTATTAATATACCACTGACATTTGGATTCGCGAATGCAATATTTATATGGGTAAGCTTGGCAAGGTCGACATTTTTAATTCCGTTAGGGTAATTTACCCAGGTAGGGTAATAGCCTATTACCCTGAACTGTGCGTGGGCAGATAATGCAAAGATTAAAGTAAAAATGAGAAAGGAAAAGTTTAGCCTGCTTGCCATAAAGATGAGTTCTGTAAAGTGAAGTATTACAATATAGCCATTAAGGCCAAAAGCCGAGGCTTGATTACATTGTATTTTTTTAAAGAATACTTCAAAAATTGCATTTAGAAAATATTAATAAGGTAAATGGGAAACAAGTTCATATTCTCATTGGATAGGTTTTTGTGTATCTTATATAAAGATAAATGCAACATGATTGTTTGCGTTACTAGTAACATATACTTAAATTATTTTTGAATGATATCTAAATTCATCTGCCTGCTCGGACTTATTTTCCTTCTCCTTGATACGCATTCTTCGTGCCAAATCAAGGAGAGCCCAAAAGTTTATGTGGCTACCTTCAAAAATGACGCGGAGGGTGCGTATACACTCGTCCATGACGATTTCGGCGGAGATTGGGCACAAGGCATCGAACAATATGCGGATACCATAGCATTTGCCAGAGGAATACCCTTCTGCTTTGCCCTGATTACAGGTCAGTGCAATGCAAGGGATTGGAAAAAAGCTAATGAAATGATCGCTCACGGACATCAGGTGGTGAACCATTCCATGTACCATAAATGCGGCAAGGTTTCTGACTGGTGTACCGCCGGAAACTGGGATGAGCATGATTTTGCTATAGAAATAGATAGCAGCACGAGCCTTATAAAAAATAAAACAAACCATCACCCGGCTTTCTTTATGTTTCCTTTTGATATTTATACTGATACCATGATCACTTATCTGCGCTCTAAGGGTTATGCGGGCGCGCGTGCCGGAAACAACAATGCCCTACAGAAAGCCGGGATTGAAGATCCGCTCCATTTAAATTTTAAGGCGTATTCACCTCAAAATTCACTATTGGACCTGAATGGCTTTGTTGATCAGGCAATGGGCAAAAAGGCATGGGCTATCCGGGAGGTGCATGGTGTCAATGATGGCAGCTGGGGTAAAATAAGCCTGAGCGATTATGAAGCTCATATGAATTATCTGCAACGCTTGTCGAAAGCTGATAGCATCTGGGTCGCCACGCTTTCAGATATTGTTCTTTACCAGATGCTCAGAAAAAAATACTCGGCGATCATTTCACAATTGGATGAGCAGAAGAACGTGACAAAAATTGATTTCAATATTCAAAACTTCCAAAAATCCGATTCACTGATTTACTCCACTGCTTATGCCACTGCCAAACATCATACTTTAACGCTCGTGCTTATCCAGCAGCAAAATAAAATTTTAAAGGTAATTCAGAAGGGCAAAGAAATCGCATTTAAGAATAGTGATTTGAAAATACTTATTGAGGCGGACCCGGCTGAAGGTGTGGTGAGTTTGGTATATAAATAATAATTTTTTAAACAGATACCTGATTTGCAGTCCTCGATGGAAGTCAGAAAAATAAATTTTATTTGGTACTTATATAATTTAAACATACTTGAGTCAAATACAAGACACATCGATGGAAAATTAAGATTGTTATTTTTCCTTTTCTCTATTAACCATATATATGACACTCTGTTTAATTATCGAATCAAGAGAAACGCCATTCTTCTCTGCTTTCTTTCTTAAATCATCCAACCATTCAGGTGTAGTTAATATTTATCTACATATTTTTTCTTCTTTTATTAACTTTTGAAGAGTCTTTCTCATAAAGCAGATAAGCATCATCAATAAACGAAAATCCGAAATTTGAAAGAGTGCCATCGGCAGCTATGATGATGATCAATTCCTGGGATTCTATTAAACTCTTAAGGTCTATCTGATCTCTTTTTTTGATAATAGGGTTATCTGGTTGGTATAATTCAATTCCATAATATAAAAATTCCGGATAAGTCAGGAATTTATTCGCCAAGCCCATCCCCAGGATTCCCCAAAAAAAACTATCCCCAACAACTAAGGTTTTAGGCTTAACCTTATTTTCTTCCAGGAAAGAATATTCAGGATAACCCAATTTTTGGGGAGGGAGCTTAAATAATAAATTCATCCCATCCGCTATATCGTAATCTCTCCATCTCAAAAGATCTGAGACAACAACCGAGTCGATTTTCAGATCAGGCAAATCCATCTTTTTAATATTTTCAATATACCTTATAAGAGTATCCGTCACTACAAATTCTCCATACGTACTCCAATGTGTCCCGTATTTAGAATAAAGAGGATATTTGCTTTTTAATTTCTCCCGAATAAAACAAGCATTTATATCCATGTGATTTATTCCAAGTTCTTTCGATTTATTTACGTTAGTTTCAAAATTGGTTGGGCCTCGATGGGTTTTATATTTTTCAGGAATAAATTCAGGGAGATGGGCAGTTTTCCCAGAAGCATAAATCATGATAAGATCAATATTTTTTTTCTTAAGCGTATCCTGTAAATATCTTGCCTTTTCTAATTTATCAGCAATTGCCTGGTCTCCGTCAAAATCTTTTCCGTAATATGCCTTGATGTAACTTTCTTCATATAGATAATCGTCTTTCCCGATAATTATCCCATTAGCTTTTGCCTCATTAAAAAGAGAGAATGCAATTTGGTTGTTCAGCCTTATTAATAAAGGCCTGAAACCAAATTCCTCATTGAGATAAACCTCAGATTCTTTCTGAAATGTTCCTTCAAACCACTTAGAGAAATAAAAATCGGATTTAGCAGGCTTCACAATAGCTCCTTTTAATGGAGAGATCTCCACCATATTCAGTTTCTCCTGTATTAATGGAAGAAATAAGAATAAAATCACTATACCAAACAATATGTGTTTGTAATTTTTTTTCATACTAAAACCTGAAATAAATAAAGGGATTGAATCCGGAAGATGTGATGGAAGCTATGCAAAGAATTAGAGATACAACAGAGAAGCAGGCCATCAGAATGTACCCTCTTGTCCCATAACTAATCGAATAAAATTTCCCCTGTATTTTTTCTCCCATTTTGCTTGCCGCGAAAAAGGAAAATATAACTGCAAGAATAAATATGAGCAAAAATTCTTTTTTTAGCCTTAAGTCAAAAGCTATGCTTCTTATATTAAACATCGCTTTCAAAAATAATTTCGCGTCTGAAAAATGCTCAACTCTAAAAAATACCCATCCGATGACTACAATGAAAAAAATAATTATTCGCCTGAATATTGCTCCCATCTTTTCATATAATCGTAATAGAAAACTTCGCTCAAGAACCAGGAAGGCACCATGATAAGCGCCCCATATCACAAAATTCCAGGAAGCGCCATGCCACAGTCCGGAAGCAAGAAATACAAGCCAAAGATTTAAATATAAATGGTATTTTGACTTCACCCTATTTCCTCCTAAAGGAATATATAAATAATTTTTCATCCATGTTCCCAGGGTAATATGCCAGCGTTGCCAGAATTCTGTGATACTTTGTGAGGTGTAAGGGTTGTTGAAATTTTCCGGAAACTTAAATCCTATCATGCGTGCTATACCGATAGCCATATCAGAGTATCCGGAAAAATCAAAATATATTTGAAAAGTATAAGCCAGGATACCAACCCAGGCCGTCATCGAACTTAGTTCCATTGGGTTCATGGCAAATATCTGATCAGCCTGTTGTCCCAAAACATTTGCTATGAGTACTTTTTTAGATAGTCCAATGACAAACCTGAAAAACCCGGTCAACTTGTTATCTATTGTATCATTTATACTTCTATCTGAGACCTGATCAGCAATTTCATGAAAACGAACAATTGGCCCTGCAATTAATTTGGGGAAAAGAATTATGTAGAGAAGGTAATCCCGGAAGTTCTTTAAAGGGGAATGTATGCGACGATAAACATCAATTACGTAGGTTAAAGTTTCAAAAGTATAAAATGAGATCCCTATCGGTAATATCAACTTTGTCCATCCTACATGTTCAACATTCAATAAAGACAAGAAACTATTAAAGTTGTCAATAAAAAAATTTGAGTATTTGAAATAAATTAAAAGACCTAAGTTGACTGAAACTGATAGGGTAAGTAGAATTCTCTTTTTCCAGACCTTCTGAATGCTATACATCCATTTTACCAGGTAGAAATCTAACAGTGTAGTGCCAAGAATAACGAAAATAAATTTCGGGGCTCCCCAACTGTAAAAAAGAATGCTTGCGAAAAGAATAAGTATCTTCTTGTATTTTTCTTTTGTCAGGAAATAAAATAGAATAAAGAATGGAAGAAAATACAGTAAGAATAAAATTGAGCTGAATACCATAAATTAATGAAGAGCCGTATATTATTTATAGCTATTAGATTAGAATCTATATTTATTTGTTCCTTTACAAAAGCAAATATAAATGCACAACGCCAGCTTGATTTATCACAATATAATAAAGTTGTCTGGAATGATGAATTCACTATACTAAACTAATGTGAACGATTTATTTGACGGAACCAGCGCCAAATGGTTTGATCGTCCAGCATGGACTTCCTGTTTAAAGACGAAACAACTGGTGCGCCTATTGGTTTTTTCACCCGAGAAAATATGTCTATTCCAAATGGTATTTTAACATTGCGAAGAGTATACAACACACATCTAGAATGATAACATGTGAAGGAACTAATACAGTCATGCTAAATCAATCGAGTTCTGAACTATGGGAGTAAATATGATATGGATTATCCCTGTATTATGTCTTATGGGTCAATAATAGATGGTTTTGACTATGGGATTTTTGAGATTAGAAATTTTTATTTAGCATCAATATAATAGAAAACAATTAGGGTTTTTCGTCCTTCTGATTATTACAGCCATCTCATTTCCCTGAACAATAAGAGTTAGCCTAATTTCCCTCAACCACCAACTATAATTTCAGCGGTACCCCTCTGTAAAAATCCAGAATTTTAGTTTTGAACAGATAGTCATATTTTGATCTCAGCAAGTCGGACTGTGAAACTGTATATTTTGTTTTAGTCTGATTGTATTCAAAGGGAGTGATCATGCCGGCATCCAGTCTTTTTTGGGCATTAAAAAAAGCCTGCTGCTGGGCTTCCATGGCCTTCATGGTGGCATGGTATTGTTTCAGGCTTAAAGTCGCATCAAGGTAAGCGCGCTGCACACTCTTCCTGATATTCTGTTTGGTGATCTGCGCATCGAGGTCAGCATTCTCATAAGAAAATTCCGCCCTCTTGATAGAAGTGCTTACCTGCAGTCCATTTAAGATTGGTATGTTAAGAGTAAGCCCTACGAATTTATTGATATTATCCTGAACCTGGTGACGATAAGTTTTAGTATTGGAGATGGGTGAGAAAACCGGCGTAAGCACAGCATCACCGGTGGTCTGGGTGTAACCCACAATTCTTGAACCTGTGAGATCATAGCCCGTAATAACTTTATTCGAAGAAGAATATAAAGTGCTGATGGATGAGTTCAACGACAAACGCGGGCTGATTCTTCCCTTCTGCACATCCCAGGCATAGCGCAGCGCCTGCAGGTTATATTCGCTTTCTTTTACCTGTGGCTGTGTAGACAAAGCGGAATTATAAATTTCCTCCTGGGTGGGCAACGCGGATTCTGAAATGGTTAAATTTTCAGGTTTCATAATTCTGAGCTCCGGCGTAAGTTCTAAATTCATGAACTGAGCAAGGACTAAAAATGAAACCTGCACCTGATTTTCCGCGCCAATGCGCTGCGATTCTTCTAAGGCGAGCTGAGCCTGAAGATCGAAAAGTAAAGAAGGCGATATTTTGCCGGCTTCCGAAAGCTGTGTGGTTCTTCGGATCTGTTCGTTGGTAATCTCAATCTGATGTTGAGAGTTACTGAAAATCTCTTCATTCAGCAATATCTGCAAATAGGCAGAAGCTACATTCAAAGAAAGCTCATTCTTCAGGCGCTCCACTTCCAGCTTGTTCGCCTGGTAAGATGCCTGGGTTTGTCTGATCGAATTTTGTACTTGCAAACCATTGAAAACAGTTAAGCTTCCATTAAGCGAATAATTGTTGGAGGTAATATGGTTATTGGAGTATTGGTTAGTAAAAGGGTCAATGGTTCGTCCGAGGTTATAATTCAACGAACTCGTTCCATTGACAGTGGGCAGCAATGCTCCTTTATTCATCACCAGATTTTGCCATGCCGCAAGCACATTATTTTCTGCCTGCTTCAGGGGAAGATTGTTCTGGCTCGCATAAACGATACATTCTTCTAATGTCCAAAGCTTTTGAGAATATCCGTTCCAGGAAAACAAGAATAAAAGGATAAGGGATAAATGAAATTTTTTCATAATGAAGATAATAAGCATAAAGGTAAAGCAGATTTTGATAATTACTGAATAAGGATGCCCTAAAATGTCATACCTTTATAGCTGGCTTTGTTTGATTAGTATGATCCGTATCGATAACCTTCATAAATATTATAAAACCGGTACAAATTCTTTGCATGTGCTGAAGGGAATAGATCTGCATATCAAAGAAGGAGAATTTGTGTCTGTGATGGGAGCATCAGGCTCAGGAAAGTCTACCTTACTTAATATTATGGGAATTCTTGATTCCTATGATCAGGGCGATTATTTCCTGGCAGGTAAGCTGATCAAAAATCTTTCGCAGACCAAGGCTGCCTATTATAGAAATCAATTGCTGGGTTTTGTTTTCCAGTCTTTTAATTTGCTCGCATTTAAAAATGCCGCCGAAAATATTGCCCTTCCTTTGTATTATCAGGGAGTAAGCAGAAGCAAAAGAAATAAAATCGCGATGGAATACCTGGAGAAAGTGGGGCTTGCCGAC
>DATMOV010000385.1:0-4588 GCA_035568055.1 Cytophagaceae bacterium | reverse complement strand
GAAAGAATAAGTAATAAGGTTCTCATAAAATTGGTTTTTTATTCTACATAAGAAACGAAAAATTCTTTGAAAACATTTCATTGCTAATAAATAAAAATCTCCCTTGCAGACGATCACAGTTCCAACATTACTGCAGGTGCTGGTGAACTTATTTCATCACATTCTCAGACCCGGAATTGCCTATCTTAAAAGTTCTTGTTCTTATAATTTGGATTCATGACTCAAAAATCCATATTGTAGGTGATACCTACAGCAAATATTTCAGTTGTATGTCTGACATGAAACCTGGTTCTGTAGAACCAGAATAAATCAATACTTTTCTTTTTATTTATTTCATATTCAACGCCTGCATAAAAACGAAATGTATCGAATGTGTTTCCGTAATTGGAGTGATAAAAGCGATAATAAACTTCTGAAGCAATGTAAGGCTTATATCTTTTATTAAGATCCAGGTGGGTAACTACTTTGAATCTATCATAATAAACGGGAATCAATCCGACCTCGCTGATAAAAGGATCGGTATACTGATCCTGTATTCCATTACGGATTGTTAAAACAACAGGCTTGAAAAGTTTTTGGCGGTAAAATACATCAAAGAAAAATCGATGTTTGAAACTAGGGAGGAAACCATCGTAATGACGGTTTATTGAAAAATAATGGTTAGATCTTGAATATCTGTATTGAAATTCTATACGGAAGTTTTTTGAAATTTTATATTTTATTCCAATACCTGAGAACGCCATCCCCACATAGGACATCCTTCCGTACATCCTGACACCGCCGGTATAGGTTATAGAAAATTTTGTAGTGATTTTTTTTTCAAGATTGATCTTGGTCCAGATTCGTGAATCGATATTCTCATATTGCTGCTGCGCTAAAACATCAGGTGCCATAAAAATAAGAAACAAAAAAATATTGATAAGACACTTCATTAGCTAGTGAAATTTAAATTATTAAACTGGTATCTATTTAATAATTATCAGATCTGGAACAATCACCGTTTTATCACTTGATTTAATCTCAATATCTTTTATAACAGGAACGAGTCCATTTGAAGTAGTGAAGGTAGTATCTTTAGAAAAGGCGTAAACTTTATAATGCCCCTTTTGAAGGTATCTGAACTGATACGTGCCATCAAAACCAGACTCCAGCTTTTCTCCATAGGTAGGATTATTACCGTAAATAATAAATACATTTTCATTTGGCGAATAATATTTAGCTCTGAGATACTTATAACTCGCGTCATATTCCATAACGAGTATTTTGCCTTGAATAAAGTGTTTTCCTCCCAGGCCTTCATGATATTTGCATGATGATAAAGTAAAAAGGAGTAAGGTAAGAAAAATGAAATTTCTTGTTTCCATAAAAAGTATTTAAGAAGAAATATATAAGAGTTAACAAATAACGAATCAAATTGTTTTATCTCAAATATTTCAAAGGCCTTCTGATAACTAATTTTTATTTGTGAGGTTATTGAAAAGAGAAATCTCTTTAACATCAACACATATGAATCGTTTCTACTTTAGATCCTTGCTAATTATTTGTTCTTTATTCTTTACTTTTTTCTCATTTGGACAAAACGTCAGAATAAATGAAGTAATGGTGCAAAATGACACAAGTGTTGCGGATTATGTTGGAAAATATGAGCCATGGGCAGAGATTTACAATATGGGAGGCTCTCCTGTTAATCTTACGGGATATCATTTATCTGTGACACCTGATTACTTATTAACCTGGACGTTTCCTAACCTTATCATTAATCCAGGACAATATATTGTCGTTTTTTTTTCCAAAAGACATGCTATTTATCCTAACTATCAAATACACACGAATTTCAGACTGCATTTTAAAGATCCGGGCTTATATCTTTCCGATCAGAATGGAAACCTGGTTGATAAGTGGGAACATATGGACATGGATAAAGATATTTCTGCAGGAAGAATTCCTGATGGAACAGGGAATTTTGAACTCTTTCCAGTTTCTACACCTCGTAATTCGAATAATACTATTGCTTACCGTAGTATAAGCCAGCTTCCAGATTTTTCCGCCAAAGCTGGATTCTACACTCAATCTTTTGACTTAACCTTATCAACAACCGAACCTGGTGGAATAATAAGATATACACTGGACGGGTCAACCCCAAGTCAAAGTTCACCAATATATTCCGGCCCGATTAAGATCAAAAACAGAAATGGTAATCCTAATAATTATTCAAACATACCATCAGCGTATACTTCATGGTGGGCCCTTCCCGGGGGAAATGTTGAAAAAGCCACTGTCGTCCGCGCAAGGGTATTTAAAAGTGGGTATCTTCCAAGTGTAACCGCAACCCATACATTTTTTGTTGATCCTAATATTAACAGCAGATTTAATATGCCTGTCATATCACTGGTTACGGATTCTTCAGGATTATTTGATTATGTGCATGGAATATACGTGCCAGGTAAAATATTTGATGACTATATGAAAGCAAATCCTTCTGCGGTTCCTGATGAAATTACGCCAGCTAATTTCAGGCAAATAAGAAAAAGACATACTAATCCTACTTCAGCCATAAAAATCGCGAGCATGGAATTTTTTGAACATACGGGAGTGCTTGGGTTTGTTCAGCAGGTTGGAATAAGCATACACGGAGATCATTCAAGGGTATTCAGACAGAAATCATTAAATATTAAGGCTGGACATGGAGGTATCGGAGAAGATTGGATAAAGTATCCGGTCTTCACAAATTTAGTTACCAAAAATAGTAATGGTGCACATGTAAATCCTGATTTTAAGAAAAAGGACATGCCTGATCTGGTAAAATTCAAGAAAATAATTCTAAGAAATAATGGAAGTGATTGGGGGCATTCCATGTTTAGAGATGCCTTAGGAGAAGCTATGTTCCAGCATAGAAGAAATACAACTCAGGGTTATCGTCCATGTGTTGTATTTTTAAATGGCGAATATTGGGGGATTCACGATTTGCGGGAAAAATTTGAGCATTCTTATCTCACCTCACACTATGGTGTACTCAAAGACAGAGACCGTCCATCCATACTTTATAATGAAGGAGCTTTTTATGATGGCGATACGTCAGGTGTATATGATTATCAGGATCTATTATCTTTTATCCAGAGCAATGACATGTCCAATTCTTCTAATTATGAAAAAGTAAAAGAACGAATGGATGTAGAAAGCCATGCTGATTTTTACGCTGCAGAAATATATTGTAATAATGTGGATTGGCCAGGAAGTAATATCAGATTTTGGAGGACGATGGTACAAAATCCTCATGGACAATATGGTCATGATGGGAAATGGAGATGGGGCTTGCAGGATATGGATTTAATTTTCGGATGTAATATTGGAATTCCGGATTGCGGGTATACACACAATACTTTATTGGAATGTACAAGTTCTGGTGGCACAACCTGGCCATATTATGACTGGGCAAACATCCTTTTCAGGAATATATTGAAAAACAAGGATTATCAGAATCTCTTTATCAATATTATGTGTGATCATATAAACTCATCCGTTAAACCATCACGCGTATTAAACCTGATTGATCAGTTACAGCATAATATTCAGGCAGAAATGCCGTCTCATATACAAAGATGGGTCAGTCCGGCAACAATGGCAGATTGGTATAACGAGGTTAATGTATTAAGGACATTTGCTATTAACCGGCCCCAAAATCAGATTGCTCATTTAAAAGCAATGTTTGGTCTGACTGATACTGTAAATATCCGGTTAAATGTATCAGATATAAGTGAAGGGTTTATTAAAATTAATACTATCAGAGTAGATCAATATCTGCCTGGTGTGAATGATAATGTCTACCCCTGGTCAGGAATGTATTTTAAGAATGTACCTATTAATTTAGAAGCTATCCCACATCCTGGTTATAGATTTGTTAGATGGGAAGGAACTGTTGCTTCAAGTAATCAGAACCTTACAGTTCCAAACTCTGATAATGGTCAATATATTGCTGTTTTCGAAAAGGACTATATATTTAATCCAACCGACAATAATGTTCAGTTATTCCCTAATCCTAATAATGGAAATTTTTCTCTTCAGTTAGATGATGAAAATAATGGGGATATTTATATTAGGGTTTATGACCATTTTGGAAGAAAGGTATATGGTGGTTCATTTACTAAAACCAACAAGATTGCAACTCAACAAATACAAATTGAGCACCCTAAAGAAGGAGTCTTTATTCTTCAAATTCAATCCGGATCAAATGTTTATAAAAAAAGATTTAGTGTAGAGTAAATACAGGGATGGTGCCAGTATATACCTGCCCGGGGTGGGACTCTTTACTTTATTTTATTATTGTAATAGCTATTAATTTATCTGAATAAGTTTCACCCCTGTTCAAAGTAATGGTGAATGGAATTCCTGCCGTATGTCCTGCAATATCAACCTTAAAAACCTATAAGCTTTGTAATCTTTTCAGAAACTTCTTACAAAAAGCCGTAATAATTATAGCTCATCTAAAATTATAAAAAGGATCCTACAGGCTTAGATTAAACAATACGTGACTTCGATGGTTATATCAACGATTTGTATTGAGGCATTAGCGTATAGGGGTAACTCCACT
>DATMOV010000384.1:0-4242 GCA_035568055.1 Cytophagaceae bacterium | reverse complement strand
TAAATCTGGACGATGTAAATATGGTCATAGAATCGGCTCTGGGAGGAATGACGCTTACTACTACCGTTGAAGGAAGACAACGCTTTAGCGCGAACGCCAGGTTTGCACAGGACTTCAGAAATAATCTTGAAGAAATAAAGAACACCTTAATCCAAACGCCAGGCTATGGGCCTATTCCATTATCCTCAATTGCTGATCTGAGTATTACCGAAGGTCCTCCCATGATCAACTCGGAAAATGCGATGCTGAGAGGAACAGTCCTGTTTAATGTGCGTGGAAGAGATCTTGGAAGTACGGTAGAAGATGCACAGACAAGGCTTAATACGATGGTCACAAAAATGCCGAAAGGTTATTTTGTGGAATGGAGCGGTCAATATGAAAATCTGATTCGTGCAGACAGAACTTTGAAGACGATTCTTCCGATTGTAATTGTCATAATTTTTATCTGCCTGTACTTTGCATTTCATTCTATCAGAGAAGCTTTTTTTAGTCTTATTTCTATTCCTTTTGCATTGATTGGGGGCGCCTATATGATTTATTTCTATGGTGTAAATCTTTCAGTAGCGGTAGCGGTAGGCTTCATCGCCCTTTTCGGAATTGCTGTAGAAACAGGGGTTATTATGGTTATTTACCTCAATGATGCCATGCAGCAATTGGTAGCAAAGAAAGGGAATTCCAAAGAGACTATTACCAATGAAGATATACGGGAATATGTAATTGAAGGAGCAGCAAAGCGATTAAGACCCAAACTTATGACCGTTTCGGTTGCGCTGTTTGGGCTTGTGCCTGTATTATGGTCGCAAGGAGCAGGCAGTGATGTAATGCTTCCTATAGTGCTGCCTATGATTGGAGGAGTGCTTACTTCCTCGACACATATACTTCTTGTTACACCTGTCATTTTTGAAATGACTAAAGAATATGAACTTAAAAAATTTGGAAAAATGGAGGTCTTAGATGTTAAACATTAATGATTACAGGAAGATAAAAAGCCATTCAGCTTTTTTAATCCTTCTCGGCTTTTATTTCAATGGAATCGCTCAAACTAATGCGCAGGTTCCAATTGTAAAACTGGACAGTATTGTAGCTGCCATAGAAAAGAATCCTCGAATTCAGGTTTATAATGAAAGGATTAATTCTCTCAATGCTTATGCAAAAGGTGCAAGAAGCTGGGAATCTCCACAAATAAGCGGTGGATTCTGGATGACACCCTACAATCGTAAAGATAATCCCAATATGGGAATGCTTATGATTTCCGGTCAGCAAATGATTCCTAATCCAGGGAAATTAAGGGCAAAAGAAAACTATATGCAAGGAATGTCTTCCACAGAAGGCTATATGCAAAATGCAGATCGACAGGATATGATCAGAGAAGCAAAAAGTTTATACTTTGACTGGGCTATTCTAAAAAGAAAACAAAAAGTTCTAAAGGAAAGCGAAGATCTGCTGAATTTATTGATTAAAACTGCCGAGATAGAATATACATACAATCAACAGAATTTAGCAAGGATCTATAAAGCAAAATCAGAGTTGTATCAGCTTAATAATAATCAAAGCCTGATTGAGCAGGAGATCAAACAGAAAAATACGGAGCTTAATATATTGATGAATATTAGCCGGAATTTCGTTTTTGACGTAGATACTTCGTACAGTTTCATTCCCTACGAAACAAGTCAGATAGATTCTGTGACAATTCTCAACAGCAGAAGCGATATAAAGCAATTGAATGAATCTATTCGCATTGCAAGTCTTAAACAAAGCCTTGAACTAAGCAGAAGAAAGCCGGATTTCGGGATACGTTACGACCACATGTACGGGTTTGGGAATAGTGCAAATCTCTTTACAGTGATGGGAATGGTTACTATTCCAATTGCTCCCTGGGCGGCAAAAGAATATAAGGCAAATCTTGCCGGCTTGAATTTTGAAAAAATCATGATTAAAAAGCAACAAGAGGTCATCTATAATGAAGTCTATGGAAGACTCAATTCAATAAAAATAAATCTTGCTAATAAGAAACGTCAATTAGATCTCTATGATAAAAGCATTATTCCTGCTTTGCAAAAGAATTATAAGTCCACGCTTCTTTCTTATCAGCACAGAGAAGAAGATATGTTTATGGTACTCGATGCCTGGCAGGCTTTGATCATGGCAAGGACGGAATATTTTGATAAGGTTAATGAAGTTTTACAATTACAAATAGAATATGAAAGAGAAATTGAGAAGTGAATTTTACATAGCTCTTCTGCTTTTTTCGATTTCATTATTCTCTTGCAATAAAAATGCAAAGAATGATGAACACGATCATACTTCGGAGCAAACATATTATTGTCCAATGGATACTGATATAGTTCAGGATGAGCCTGGAGTATGCCCTAAGTGCAAGATGAATCTAGTGAAAAAAGATACTTCTTCTAAAGATAAAGGAGCTGTTTATTATTGCCCCATGTGTCCAGGACAGGAACAGAATAAACCTGGTATCTGTAAAGTCTGCAATATGGATCTGATAGTTAAACCGGATTCTACTATTGAGGGTAATCAGGATCCAATTACAATGCCGGTTAATTCAACTGTTTTCTCTAAGGTCAGGAGCATTAAACCTGTTGAGAAAACAATTTCTATAAAAATAGAATCGAAAGGATATATTAGTTATGACCCGAATCGGTTTCAAAATGTTTCTATAAGATATAGCGGACGAATAGAAAAACTGTATGTAAAATATGCTTATCAGCCGGTAAGAAAGGGACAGAAGCTGATGGAGATTTTCAGCCATGAGCTTCGTACGGCACAGCATGAATATCTTTTCATTTTAAAAAATGATACTGAAACCTCAGATCTGATAAATTTATCAAGACAAAAACTTCAATTGCTTGGAATGACTATGAATCAGATTGAAGATCTTGAAAAGGCTGGTCATGTACATCCTATAACAACTATTTATAGCCCTTATGATGGATATGTAGTTGAAAGTTTTTCAACTGAAGAAAATCAAGGAATGAATAGTAGTCCCAAAACTGAGAGTGCGTCTAAGATGGGTTCAATGAACAAGCAGACAGCTAATCCTTCTGATGCTAATAATGACCTTCTGACAAGAGAAGGAACTTATGTAAATAAGGGACAGGAAATTTTCAAGATCGTGAATGCTGATATGGTCTGGGGAATACTTGACATCTATGCTGAAAATATTTCTTCCGTAAAATTAAATCAACCAGTTGTGCTTAAAGTTGAAAATACCGGCGAAGTCATAAATGGGAAAATAAATTTTATCGAACCTGATTATAGCAATGGTTCTAAAACTATGAAGATCAGAGTTTATCTGAATAACAAAAATCACCGGCTTAAAATTGGGAACCTGCTCTATGCGCAGATTGAGGGCGGAAATAAAAAAGGAATGTGGATACCAAAAACTGCTGTAATTGATTTAGGAAATGAAAGAGTGGTATTTGTAAAAAACAAAGATGTTTATCAGACCCGTCGGGTAGAAACTGGATCATCAACCTCAGAGGAAATGGAAATCCTTGATGGAATTTCTGGCGAAGAAGAAATTGCTGAAAATGCTCAATATATGATAGATAGTGAAGGTTTTGTAAAACTGAAATAATGATATGAAGAAGATCATAGTCGCATCGTTACTAATTGCTCTGTTTTCCTGTAAGGAAAAACCTAAAGAAGAGGCTAATGTATTTTATACTTGCTCTATGGATCCTCAGGTAATGGAAAAACATCCCGGAAATTGTCCCGTCTGCAAAATGGAGCTTACTAAAACAATAGTGTCTGACAATAAGGATGCGAGCATTAAATTAAGCGATACGCAAATAAGACTTGCAAATATTAAAACAGAGGAAATTAAATTAAGCGATGTTGAAGAAGAAATAAATTTAAGAGGAACACTGAATATTAATGAGAATAGCGTAACTAAAATAAGCTCAAGAATAAACGGTAGAATAGACCGGTTATACTTTAAAAGTACCGGAGGAAGTATTAAAGCAGGTGATCATATTTACGATATCTACAGTGAAGAATTACAGTCAGCTATTAAAGAATATCTTTTATCAAAAGAGAAAGCCAGAAATATAAAAAGTAATGATATTGACTTCAACGATATTATGGCTGCTGCCAGAGAAAAGTTAATTTTACTTGATCTTTCAGAAAAGCAGATTGAAAGTTTAAACCTTAAAAATATTTCAAATCTGGTTCCCTATTACAGCAAAGTAAGCGGAGTGATTTCGGATATTCTAGTTAAAGAGG
>DATMOV010000383.1:0-5038 GCA_035568055.1 Cytophagaceae bacterium | reverse complement strand
CTTAAATATAATGCTTTGCTCATTTCTGTTACCATAAATAAGATAGACATTGCTCAGAGGTTCATTTGCCAATATTGATTTAAGTATAGAAATAAGCGGTGTTATACCACTGCCAGCTCCAATCAATACGATATCTCTTTTCTTATGAGAGGCGACTTCAACAACGAAAGTCCCCATAGGCTGCATCACCTCAATAATATCTCCTTTTTTGAGATTATCAGCCAGATAATTGGAAACCTTGCCATTGACCATTTTTTTCACCGTTACAGCAAGGTCTTGATCGATACCAGGCGCAGTGCATAAAGAATATGATCTTCTCAGCTTCTCTCCATTAATTGGTATAATCAGTGTGAGAAATTGACCAGACTTATAGCTTATCGCATTATCAGGCTTTTCAAAAACTATAGTCAGGGCATCATCGGTTTCTTTGATGATGTTCTTTACTTTAAGATTGTAATAACTGCTCATTAACTATTTTTAATTTATTACAAAGAAAACCATTTTGAGGGAAACAAATCGAGAAATCTTAAAATCTGCTGATATAACTTTCCCATTGATTTTTTGTAATTTCATTTTCTAAGTAAACCGGATGCAGCATGTTCAAGAAAATGCCTATGTTATTATCTGGGAAGAGCATGGTATCATCATGGTAATATTTAATCCAATATTATCATAGATCTTGAAGGTGCCCGTAAAGCAGTTAAACTCCCTAAAACCTATACTGTTGGTAAAGACTATCCAATGCTGGTAGATATCAGGAACATGAAAAATGCGACTAAAGAAGCAAGGGAATATGGGATCAAAAGAAGCTGGCGAACGGATATCTAAAGCCGCCATTATCATTGATTCCAACTTCAGCATGGTTATCGGCAACCTCTTTCTTACCTTAAATAAGCCCGAGGCACCCGCAAAACTCTTTACCGAAAAATCAACCGCAGTAAAATGGCTGAATGAACCCCTGACCTAAATTTCCCCTATGATTTTAATATTGCAGGTTCATTTGTAAAATAAAATCTGGCAATCTATCTATTAATTATCATCCGGTAAGGTTAAATGTAATCCGGATTAAAAGAAAAGGTCATACAGCGTGCTTTCTGTATGACCCATTTACCCTTTTTCCAGCTATGGAAGATTGAAACTATATATACTAATTGGATTTAAGCATATATGTGTCTAGAACGGGTGTTCTTTATAAGGGTTACAAATCATTAAAGAAAAAAAGAAAAAAATACTTATAATTATATAAAAAGATTTAAATTTTATATTTTCTATGGCCTAATATGGCTCCATGAGGATAATTATTTAAACACTACTTAATATTCACAGGTTTAATAGTTAAGCAACTTTTTAAACTTATGAGTCCCAAAAAGGACATAGACGACACGGTAGATAAGAAAAAATCCCCCAGAAGGATTATCAGGGGATTATTTATAATTCTGTTTTTAGCCAGTATCGTATTTTTCATGGTGATTAATTTCCTGATTAACAGTTTTGTTAAACATCAGATTATTAAATCTGTAGAGAGATCTTCGCGTGGATTGTACCATGTGGAAATAGGCTCTTTGCACGCAAAATTCTGGAGTGGAGCGATACATATGAAAGATGTCAGGCTTTTTCAGGATTCTGCTCTTTTTGAATATATCCAAAAAACGGATACCGCCGTTCATCTTTCTCATATTAATGTAGGTTTTGAAGCTATAGATATTTCCAGTATTAAATGGCGCAATTATATACGAAGCAATAACCTTAAAGTGGGGAAAATAGATTTACACTCTCCCCACTTTTACATGCGGATCCCAACAATTCATTCGAAGCCGGAGGACTCTGATAAAAATTTCCTGGATCTCCTGCCTGGGCTTATCGCCAGCTTTGCGCAATCCCTTAAAATCCGGGAGTTGAACGTACTTTCGGGAGAACTGAATTTCGACCTCAGGTACGGGCCAGGGTATACACATCAAACAGCAGATCATATCAATCTCAACTTTAATGAAATTGAGATAGATACCTTTTCCACACAAAAAGTTATTTATTCCAAAGACGCTATCATAAGCTTTAGCAACTATTCACTCATCACTCCGCATAAAGATTTCACATTGAAAATAAAAAATGGTTTTGGAAAACTTTCCGATTCAATTCTTACATTAAGTAACCTGGACTTTAAAAAAGACAAAGATTCCCTCGGCAAAGAAATCCTGATGGACATCTCAATAAAAGAGATTAAAGGAAATGGGCTCAATTTTCAAACACTCATAAGAAACAAGAAAATTGATCTTAGAAAACTTGAATTCAATAGCCCGGATATAAATATTAAAACACCTTACATTCTGAAGCAAAAAAATAAACCAACCAATGACTTGCCCGATATAATCCCCGCTTTTACCAAAGACTTTGTAGACTCACTAAAAATAGATACCATTCTGCTTACTGATGGCAGGATAAAAACGGATATCGAAAATAAATCAGGCCATATCACCCAGAATGCTGAAAAAATAAAAATTGAATTTATCAGGTTTCCAACCAACGAGAATTCTGTTCCAAATTCGATAGATGAGTTTGCTATCGTAAGCATGGCAAATTATCAGCTCCATGTAACCGGACTTAATTTTAAAATGCAAGTAGGGAAGGTAAGGATGTCTACCAGCGGCAAAGATCTGACATTGGAAAATATCAGCATGACCCAGATGCATTCACACGGACCTAAACAACGATATTTTTTCACGAACCATATCAGAAATGTTCATGCGGCAGGGCTTGATTTTCCAACTATGATACAAAACAAGAAACTGATCATGGACCGGCTAAGCCTTGATGACATGGATCTCAAAATATTTTTTGATGCTAATAAGCCAAGCAAAATCAGGAACCACAATATGCCTCAGGCCCTTATGAGTAAGATCAAATTTCCTATTGATATAAAAATGCTGAAATTTAATAATGCCAATATTACGTATACAGATCAGGAGCCTGATTTAAAACAGGCCGCATTGAGCTTCATTAAGTCCAATGTTGTAATGAAAAATTTCACCAACGATCCTAAAAAGATGACAGCTAAAACCCCGGCAGTAGCAAAAGGAAACACATTGGTATTGGGACAAGGATTAATCAATTTCAATTTAAGGATACCTTTCCTTTCCAAAAATTTTGACTGCGGCTATGATGGAACTGTGGGGAAAATGAACGGTGTCCTGTTCAATGACTTTATGGCGATGGCTGGATTGAGGGTCGACCGCGGACAAATTGAGACCAGTAAATTCAATGTCAATATCGTCAATGGGAAGGCCAATGGTGATATTGAATTTATCTACCACGATCTGCATGTAAAAGCCATAGATAAAAATACCGGTCAGGTGAAAAGAAAAGACTCATGGCTGGTAAACTTTGTCGTTAAAAATGACAATCCTCAAAGGCATGGACATGAACCGGAGAAAGTAAACGTACAGACCAGCATCAGCAATGATGAAGGTTTCTTTTATTTTTTGTGGAAGGTACTTAGAATTGGCGCCGTAGAAACGATGACTAAAAGTACCATATACCAGCAAAAGAAATGATTATTGGGAATTATGAGTATTTATCCGGAAACCTTCAACTTACGAACTTCACTTATGCCTCTCCTCCAGCACCGCAATGATTTCATCGAGGTCGATTTGTTTTTCTTCCAGCAGCACTAAAAAGTGAAAAATGAGGTCTGCTGCTTCGCCTTTGAAAAGATCTTTGTTATCATCCTTGGCTTCAATCACCAGCTCCACTGCTTCCTCTCCTACTTTCTGCGCGATTTTATTGAGTCCTTTATTGAAAAGTGAAGTGGTATAAGATGTCTCAGAGGGATTCTCTTTTCTATCCTTAATTACTTTCTTCAGATGTTCAAGAAATGCAGCTTTCCCGCTATTTACTTCCTTCCAGCAGGTATCGGCACCGGTATGGCAAGTTGGGCCATCTGGCTTTGCTTTGATGAGCAAAGTATCATTATCACAATCCAGGAGAATCTCTTTTATATGTAAAAAATTATTCGAAGTTTCTCCCTTAGTCCAGAGCCTTTGTTTAGTCCTGCTATAGAAAGTAACTATCTTTTCTTTTTGTGTTTTATCAAAAGCCTCCTGATTCATAAATCCGAGCATCAGCACTTTATTAGTGCGGTAATCCTGGATGATGGCCGGGACAAGGCCGTTGTCTTTGCTAAAGTCTGGTTTCATGTTTTTAGTGCTTTGTGCTCAGTGCTCAGGTGTCCAACAACTTTAACACGCTAACACTTGAACACACTTTTATATTCGTATATCTATTCCTTTATTTTTTAAATAATGTTTCAGCTCGGGGATTCTAATTTCCTTAAAATGAAATATGCTTGCTGCCAATGCCGCGTCCGCTTTCCCTTTGGTAAATGCTTCGGCAAAATGCTCCATCGTTCCTGCACCGCCTGAAGCGATAACCGGAATGGAAGCAATCTGGGAAATCCTGGAAATGATCTCGTTGGCAAATCCGCTTTTGGTGCCGTCATGATCCATCGAAGTTAACAAGATCTCCCCTGCGCCGCGGTCTTCCACTTCCCTGGCCCAGGAATAAGTATTGATATCCGTATGCTTTTTGCCCCCATGTGTATGTACGCGCGGTTCGCCCTGGTGCATCTTAGTGTCTATCGCGACAACAATACACTGGCTGCCGAATTCCAGGGCCAGGCGATTTACCAGCTCAGGATCATTTACCGCAGAAGAATTAATAGATACCTTATCAGCACCTGCATTCAATAAAGCGGAAACATCTTCGATAGAAGAAATTCCGCCTCCTACTGTAAATGGAATATTGATCTCCCTGGCAACTTTTGTAACCAAGTCAATCAAAGTTTTTCTCTTCTCCAGTGTTGCGGAAATATCCAGAAAGACCAGCTCATCCGCACCTTGATCCGCATATAATCTCCCCAATTCCACAGGGTCACCTGCATCACGAAGGTTCTCAAAGTTTACGCCCTTAACTGTTTTTCCGTCTTTCACATCAAGACAAGGAATTATTCTTTTGGTTAACATACTGTTCAATTCATGATATAACT
>DATMOV010000382.1:0-13778 GCA_035568055.1 Cytophagaceae bacterium | reverse complement strand
TCAACCATCAGGTTCTCGAGTTCATTTCTGTAGTGCCTTGGACTATCTACAAAAAAATCGGCCATTTTTTCATGGGCTTTTACGCTACCATGCTCCATGGTAATAAGAGTCAATTCGCGGACTATTTTTTCTTTTAATGCTTTACTTATCATAGTTATACGCAGATTAGAATTATGTAAATATAACATAGAGAGCAAAGCATTGTTCACATTTTTAGAAAATCTTGCCATGTATTAATAATTTATTTTGTAAAGTATTGAATATGAGGCTATGCAAAAAGAGCTTAATTAAGTATGTTAAATGGCACAAACTCATTATAATAATTTGACGATCAATATATTATAAATAAACAGGTACTTAAAAAACAATTTTATTTAATGATAAGAGAGTTTAAACTTTTTTATCTTCTTCGGGAACAATCAACAAAGAAATTCTGTCGATCTAAAATACAGAAAGTAGAAGCAGGAAGTGGATATGAGATAAAAATTGGGAAGAGATTATTGAATCACAACTCTTGCGGAAGATGTATGGTTGCCAATGTTGACAGTTACCACATATATTCCAGGCAGAAGGGAACTGGAGGAAAGCGGTAAAATTTCTTCCTGCTGTATATAAGTAAGAGAGAAATATTCTTTGCCCATCAGATCTTTTATGATAACTGTGATTTTTTCCGAAGATGTGCTGGCAGGAATTAATACATTGAAGTTATCTCCGCTGACCGGGTTTGGATATATCTCTATAGAACTTTCAATAAAAGTGTTTACTGATATGATTCCGGAATATTGAGTTGACTGGTCAAGATCAACTGTTTTCAAACGATAGTAAGAAATGCTGTTTATTGGCTGCAGATCGGTAAAATTATAAGAAGTTGAAATGAGGCTGCCCAAGGTATTTACAGTCCCGATGTTTTCGAATATGATCCCATCTGCAGATTTCTGTACTTCATAGTGGTCAAAATTTACTTCCTGACCGGCAACCCATGATAACTTAACAGTGTCATTCTCTTTTGTCGCTTCAAAACTGATAAGATTAACAGGCAACGTGGCACATGATGTTAGACAAGATCCGGCAGTAATAGATGCATCGGCTCCTTTCCATGCCGCTTGTCCAACGCCCATTGCTATCTGGTTGCAGTTGCATCCGGTTGATGGAATTATTCCAGAGCCAAACACGCAAACTGTAGATTGACAGTTAAGGTTAAGCTGGCCGCTGCCACCGGACATTTTCAGAACGCCATATACATTAACTTGTAATATCGGCTCTTTTGGAACGGCATTATAAACATTTGAAGTTATCAGAACAGTTTTGTTGCTTGGAATATTTACAATATCACCTGTTTGCGGAATGCGGTTAAGATCCCAGGTACCTGGAGCAGTCCAGTCACCATTCTGATTTACAACAGTAATGGTTGAGGCATAATTAACCGTTGCCAGAAGCATTAGACACAAAACGAAAATGATACTTTTAATATTCTTCATAAACACGGCACAAATTTAATTATACTTTATCGTGCTACATTATGAAACTGTGGGAAAGTTAAAATCTTAAATGGACTTAAAATTTATAAAATGTAACTATTGATATATTAGTTACTTATGTATAATTCTTTCTTTTTTAAGTGATAATTATTGAATTTAATTTATCCATAAATAAATATAATTATTTTTATTTATGGGTTTTGTCTTAAATTCTGAAAAACTGTTACCGCTCAAGCAAGATCAAGACATTGGACTGTTTTGATACCTCACTAAAAGAAAAGAAACTTCTTCTTTTTTTTCTTTTTCTGGTCCGGCTGCTGAGTTTGGTTATTGGCAATCTTTGAAGATAAAGTATCCCGCTCTGACAGGGTCGGAGCAACAAATGTATCTTTTTCTGCCAAAGCTATTTCTTCTTTAACCGGACTAATGATTATTGCCCTTTTCTTCTTTTTCTTTTTGATCACTTCTTTTTTTACCGGCTCTTTATTTTCTGCGTTAGAAGTTGCTTTAGGAATATCCTGATTAATAATTACGATCGGCGCTATTTCAGGAATAATCCTTTTCCCGTAGCCGCTTATTACAGGCCCTTTTTCTACATCAGTCTTATTTATGTTACTTACTGTACTGGCAATTCCGATATAAGATGGATCTTCCTTTACAAAAGAAAGCAGAATGATCGACACGATCAATAAAGTGACGGAGCCGGGCAATACATATTTATTAATCATATTAAAGAATGCCTTTATATCATAACTCTGTGTATAGCATTGATTGTTTTGAGAGATACTGTGATTATTTCAAATTCTGTTTAATAGATTCTGATTTTCTACTGACGGGATTAATAGTTCACATCCTTATTCCTTGCATCGTTCAGCTGGGAGTCGAGATTAAATGCCGCGCTGATAAGTCCGAGGTGAGTAAAAGCCTGTGGGAAATTACCGAGATGCTCGCCTTCAAAGCCCAATTGTTCGGAATATAGCCCAAGGTGGTTGGCATAGCCCAGCATTTTTTCAAAATAAAACCTGGCTTTTTCCAGCTGTCCCGATTTAGACAGGCATTCCACATACCAGAAAGAACACATGGAGAATGTTCCCTCACGTGCCATAAAGCCATCAGGTGCCGCGACTTCATTTTTATAGCGATAAACCAGGGAATCGGACACCAGCTCTTCTTCAATTCTTTTAAGTGTGGAAAGCCAGCGTGGATCCTTCGGGCTGATAAACCGCATCAGCGGCATAAGAAGTGTGGAAGCGTCGACAGTTTCTGAACCGGAAAATTGCATGAACGCCTGTTTTTTTTCATCCCAGAATTCATCATAAATACTTCTGTAAATTTTATCCCGCTCTGTGATCCAGTTACGATTGAAAGGAAAGGAACGACTGCCCGCGATTTTGATGGCTCTGTCCAGTGCGACCCAGCACATGAGGCGGGAATAAAGAAATTTCTTTTTGCCTCCCCTTACCTCCCAGATGCCTTCGTCCTCAGTGTTCCAGTTATTGCTTACCCACTCTATCTGAATAGAGAGGTTATTCCAGAAATCATAAGAGATTGGGTCGCCATATTTATTGAAGAGATAGACAGAGTCCATGAGTTCTCCATAAATATCAAGCTGCAGTTGGCCATAGGCATTATTGCCGATACGCACCGGTGAAGATTCTTTGTAGCCTTCGAAGTTTGAGAGAATCTCCTCTTCCAGCTTTCGTTCTCCATTAATAGAATACATAATGCCAAGCCGTTCCTCTCCTTTAATATCGCGGCAAATTTTCTCCACCCAATTCATAAATGCGCCAGCTTCTTTTGTATAACCCAGGCGGATCAGTGCGTAAGTAGTGAAGGCCGCATCACGGATCCAGGTATAACGATAGTCCCAGTTTCTTTTTCCACCGATACTTTCCGGGAAACCAAAAGTTGGCGATGCAATGATGGACCCATAGGTATGCGAGGTCAGTAATTTTAAAACGAGTGCTGAACGGTTGACGATCTCCAGCCAGCGCCCCGTATATTTTGATTGGCTTACCCAGTCTTTCCAGTAGTTTACGGTGCGGAAAAGGCTTTCGGTAATGAAGTCGCCAAGCTCCGCTTTCGACTCTTTATCTTTTCCAATATGCAGCAAAAGAAAGTCAGCTGTTTGTCCCGGCTCCAGCGTAAATTCAGCCTGACCGTCACCATCTATTAATTCCAGCTTTACAGTGCTTTTCAGTTTAAGAATTGCATGGCCGGTATCGACACATGTAAAAATTATCTCGTTTCCATCAAGTTCAGCAGTGTGTTTGCTTCTTCCATAGTTGAAGCGCGGCTGGCACTTCATCCTGTATTTAACAGTTCCACGGATGCTTGTAACCCTGCGTATCAATTTCTTGCCATCGTATAATTCTTCGACAGGCATGAAGTCTGTGATCTCACCCACTCCTTCGCTGGAGAGAAAACGGGTAAGCAGTACATTGGTATCGGGCAGGTAAAGCTGCCTGTTCCTCATTTCGCCAAATACAGGTTTGATATCGAAGCTTCCGCCTTTGTCTTTGTCAAGCAGTGCCGCGAAAATGCTTGGCGAGTCGAAGTCGGGAAAGCACATAAAATCGATAGAACCATCGAGGCCCACGAGGGCAATCGTATTAAGGTCTCCGATGATGCCATAATTTTCTATGGGCTTATAAAAAGTATTTTTGTTCTCCATGAAGTATAATTACTTATGGATAACTTACAGCTAAAAGCAATGTTACGACAGACATGAAGTTATACCGGAGAGCGTTGTCTTTTAAGCCCGTAATTAAAGATTTGAACCGTCTGAAAATAGTATGAAAGGAGTGCAGAAGGATATTTGCAGTGGAAAATACCAGCTTTCGGAACAAATTACGGGCTTTTTAGTGTTTTAAAAAAAAATGAGTATATTTGTATTATATCGCGGGGTGGAGCAGTTGGTAGCTCGTTGGGCTCATAACCCAAAGGTCGTCAGTTCGAGTCTGGCCCCCGCTACATGGAAGAAGAAGCTCTTGGTAATCAAGGGCTTTCTTCATTTATAGAGGATGCTGCGTCACTTTTTGCGTCAGTATCTTCTTACGAACTTCAACTAGCCCACTTATTAGGCTTAGTTCCTAAAGAACCCTATCAAAATCTCTTTCAGTTTCGCAAACCTCGGGTAGTTATTCCCAAGAGTAAAGCACAAAGAGGCTATATTATTTTCTATGTGTGGGATGTTCAGCAAAATTCCTTGTCAAGGAAAAGGGATTATGAACTGAATAACTACAATACAGAAAGTGAAAGAAAAGCTTTTTCTAAACAAAGGAAGGATGATATACATAATCTCCTAAAACAAGGGTATCATGTAGATAAGGCAAAAGTAATTCCTGCTGATTTAATCAAAGATAAAATATGCACTCTTGCAGAAAGTATTGATCGAGCATTAAGAATCAAATTGCCTGAGTTAAGACGAAGAACTCAATTTTCATACAAAAGCACCTCTGACGATTTCAAATCATATCTGGAAAGAATTGGTAAAGCATCTATCCCACCAATTTATTTAAAGAGAAGAGATGTGCTTGAATATTCAGATTATCTAATTACCAAAAGAAAGTTAGGAGCCAAGACACGGAATAATTACTTCAGTTACTTAAGAAGTCTTTTTACAGTTCTTGAACTAAGAGAATATATTGAGAAGAATCCCTTTATTGGAATAGGTGATTTGCCTATAATACATGGCAGTACTCATAAGCCATTTTCTGATGAACAAATTGAAATTCTTAAAAAGGAAATTCCTCAAAGAGATCCTATACTTTGGAACTTTATCCAATTCATTTTTTATTGTTTCCTTAGACCAGCAGAAATAGCTCAATTAAAAATTGAATTTGTTGAATGGGATAAAAATAAAATTCTAATCCCTGCTAAAATCTCTAAGAATCGAAAAGATGGGAGAGTAAACATTCCCCTATCGATGAAAGAGATTCTACAGAAAATGAAACTGAAGAGGTGCGCCAAACATTTGTTCATATTCTCAAAAGAAGGCATTCCAGGTGAAATAAAAATTCTGGATAATGAAATGACTAAGAGGCATAGAAAAATCTTAGACGAATTAAATTTTAGCAAACAACATACATTATATAGCTGGAAACACACTGGAAATGTAAAGCTATATTATAGTTCTAATAAGGACATCATTCTTATTATGAAACAGAATAGGCACCATAGTCTTGACATGACTTACAATTACCTCAGAAGTTTGGGGCTGGAAATTAATTCTTCAGTTTTGGAGAACTTTCAGCTATGATATAGATTTGTGTATCCATGGCTGATTGGATGAAAACAATAAGTTTTATCCTCTGCAAGAAAGTGGAGGTTTTTTTATTTCTAGCAATAAGGTTCTCCTATTTTATCAAAGATGATTTTTATTTGTGCAATTGTAAAATAGTATCCCTCTCTTTTTCCTATTTCTTTCTCAAAAGGCTTTATCCATTTAGCCAAAGTTCTGCTGCAAATTCCATATTGTGCAGCCAGTGTCTTGAGATTGTGAGGTTGTGCTTTCATTCTTTTAATGCTAATTCACAATCTAACATAGAAGATGAACATTAAATTCATTGAATTTAAATATACAGGAAATGCGGGCATTATATTAAGACGGGACGATTATTTTTAATGAGGATTGATTATAGTTCTTACCTCTTCTTTTAAGTTTTCTGATTTAATTAGTTGTCTGATAAATGAGTCAATCGATAGCTCCTTTGAATCATGTAGTTCAAATTCTGTTAAATCTTCAACTTCAAACCTATTCATTCTTTCAGAGTAATTCGTAACTGCAAATACTGCATCTAAACTAGTCTTCAGGTTTTCAAATATTCTTTCACGTACAGTTTCAACATGGGTAGGATCATATTCATAGGCAAGTAGGAAAATAACACGTAGAGTAATTAGTTTCTGAATACTTATTTCCCCCTCGCCATCACAAGTTGTACAAGTATAAGTTTCTTCGGGAAGTTCGCCTGCATTATTCGCACTTGAATGACTACCAATGCTTCCAAAACCTTGGCAAAATGGGCAATTTACTTTTTTCATCAGATGCTATGTAGTTATGAATTAGAAGTCTTAGTTAAAGTCAGATTCATATTATCAGTTGATAATAACGATAATGCCCGAATTTCATAATGTTCTCCATCTGCACTTTGATGGATAGGTATTTTTAAATTAGCATGTCTTTCTAGAATAGTTGCATTAGCTTCAGCCATCCATACAAGCGTTCCAGATTTATCTTGCTCATAGCTGAACATTGTGAAAGGAATGGTTACTTCTTTATGCATAAATTCTAATATAAAACTAAGGCTAGCTAATTCCAGAAGCTTCCCTTTTACTTCTATCCAAAGTTTATTATTACCTAAAGGAAAATTAATAAGAAGAAAATTTGTTGTTTTTGGAACTTCTAAACCTCGTATAACACTGTTAGCTAATTCTGTCATTGAAACTTTATTAACTGTCTCATTGAGAGAAAAAAATTTTTCATTGTTTCTGAATTTAATTCGCCCCTTATATTTTTTAGATTTTATTTGAGCTTTAATATCCTTTATTGCAGTGAATTCAGGATAGCTAACAGTGAAACTCAACCCAAATGAGCCATTGGGGAGAGCATTGTTATCGAGCTCTTTTAAAGTCATTAATCTAATCGTGCTACCAGCTTTGCCAGCTTTCTCTTTTATTGAATCTGGAAATTCATGTCTAGAAACACAAATTAAATGTTGTGCACCTACATCTTTCATTTTTAGAATCCAACCCTGAAACATATTTATATCAACGGGTCTTGTTCTATCTTGAACTTCAACAATTGTTACTGTTTCTCTTGGTGGCGTTCCTGTCCATATAACTATGTCACATTGCCTATCAGCTCCTATATCAGAAGTAAGATCTTTAAGTTTAACATCTCTTTGGACTTGAGCGTCTGGTGTAAGAGACGTTTCAAGAAGCATTACGGTATGTTCAAGTAATTCCCAATCCTTCATGGAATATTCTTTATGATTTTAGAAATTTTTATTGGAGGTAAATCATCATTCCTTCATTTTCATCCCGACAATTTAAATAGACAGCAGGTGCATTTACTGTAATGTTATCACTCAACTCAAAAGAAAAGTTAAGGACATATCTTCCTTCAATTTGGTAAGGTTTATCATCAACACCTCTTTCATATAACTCTACCTGAAATCGAAAAGCATGATCTGAAGGAGCCTGTATAGGTTATAATTGAAAAATATAAAGAAGGATTTATTGGTAGAGTTTCAAACCTAAGTCAGCTATTAGAAAAGGATGATACAATATATTTTTCTAAAAATAATATTGTTCGCATTCATGCTGATAATAATTGGATGTCAGAAAATCTATATGTTCGAGTATCGAAAAAGATAACTCAGCAAAAGGAGTCCGTAGGGTATTTTTACAATCATCTGACAGAAAATTATTGGGAGTACGGGAGACATTTTTTTTCGGTTAGTGAAATGGATTGCGTAAAAGAGTATGATTTTGAACTTATACTTTTGAAAGAACTAATTCAATTAGATAATTTTCTGACCCCAGTAATTTATGAGTTTGCATATAATGGTTATAAAAGAAAACCAGTAAATACTTTTATTGAAGTTTCAGATCAGGAAAGAAAAGGTAAAGAAGATGTATACCCTTGTGCCTTTATTTAAATATATAAGGGTGGGGGCTGACCTCCTCATGCCTAAGCCCGCACTAAGTCTTGACGATGGAACTAACCGTAGTCATAAAAAAATATGTTTCACATTTTAATCCTAACAATTATGGTAACAATTGCTAAGTATTCTGTACGTCAAAAAGAAAATGGCGAACAGTTCATTGCTTTGATATTGCAAGGAGAGGTAGAACTTGTTCAATCAAAAAAGACAGGTAAGTTCTACGCTACTGCTAAACAAACATCTATTCCTTCTACATTCCCTGAAGAGATATGTAAAACTCTTATTGGAAAGAAACTTCCTGGCAGAATTGTCAAAGAAGAATCTGATCAATATGAATATACTTTACCTACAGGGGAAGTGATTGAGTTAAACCATACCTATAGGTATGATCCCGACGCAACCACAATAGAAGAGGATGTATTTGAGGGAAAGGGAGCTTTATAGCTCCTTTTCTTTTTATTTCACTTTAACCAAAAACAGAATGGACACAAAGACAAAAGATAAATTCGAACAAGCTCTTTCAAGATTTACAGGAAGTACGCAACTCTATAAGCATAAGATTTTGGATAATTCTATCACGTTTACTGAAGGAGTAAAATATGTAGCTGATGAAGGTCATGCTTGGTGGCTTCCTGATCTAATTCTCTCCTATCAATGGATGCCAAGAGTTAGCAGAGAAGAGTTTCAGGTCTGGATACTATTAAAGCAAAAGGATGAAACATGGACAATAACATGCACAGATGGTAATGATAAAGTATTATGTGGACAACATCTTGCTTATAGTGATTTCCCAATAGAATCTTTAAAGCTATATGTAGTAGATAATACAATTATGCTACCATCAGAATATTGATCACATGGAAACAGTTAATGCTACAATAGAAAACCAGATCAAAGAAGCACTGAAGATCTTTGAAAAGAAGCGTGAATATTTCCATGAAACAAGACATGGTAAAATTAGTCTTAGTGAAGGTTGTGAATACCTGAAAAAGACTATAAATGCAGGTTGGATTTTTGATCAGATTGTAAAATTCCAAACAATGCCTGAAATGAAAAACTATAAAGTGCAGGTCTGGACATGGGAACAAACCAAACTTAGAAGAATATGGAGATTGAATGCTAGCACAGGAAATAAGCAAACGCTTCATGCAGAATTCTACTCCTATGTTCAATTCCCGTTGCGCAGTATCCAACTATGGTATCTCAGAGGTCATTTATGTTTGGCTTCTGAGTTGTAACAGATAGTCTCCTCCAATAGGGGACTATCTTATTTAAAAATTTGTAATATGAATCAAAAAACAAAAGATGAGATAAACAGAAATACTAGTCCAAATATATGTCTGTATGTTATAAAATCTGGCAAACTTCATAAAGCAATAACACCATTTAAAGTTAAGTGCATTTCTCAGGTGGATAATTTTAAAGTTGGTGAAGAACTGATTGTGCAAAAAGTGAAATGCTCCCTTAAATACGAAATCTTATACCAAATCAAGGACAAGTGTTATCACAGCAGAAATTTTGATCTTGTGATTTATTCTATGTAAACTGTATATTATTATTGTTTAGTATGGATTGTTTTGTAATAATGCCTTTTTCAAGAACAGAACATGGTTCAACCTCATCCCCAATTGTTGTTGAGAAAGAGGAATGGTCATGTATTTTTAAAGATTGGATTAAAAAAGCCGTTGAATCGTATCCATTCAATCAAATTAAGTGTAAAAGGTCAGATGCAAATCCAGGCAATTTTATAAAAGGAATAGTACAAGATCTTTACAAAGCTAAAATTGTCATCGCTGATTTGACAGGTCAAAAACCAAATGTTTATTATGAGCTAGGAATAAGGCACGCATTAAAATTAGGAACAATAATTATTACACAGGATTTAAGTCATCTACCATCAGATTTATCATCTTACTATTGTTTTTCATATAAATACAGTGGTAAGAATCATGAATATGATACTTTGTTCAAAGAATTTGAGCAACAGCTACATGAGAAAATAAAACATGTTTTAAGTAATCCAAGTAGCGACAATCCCGTTTCTGATTTTCTTTCCCTTAATCATTACTATCAAATCGATTTAGAGAGGGAGGAGTTAGAAGAAGAAAGATCATGGCTAATTAATCATTTAGAGATCTTAGAATTTGGTCTTACGGAATCATTTAAAGTGTTTGAGGATGTAATGGCTAATAAAGAAGAATACCTTAAAAAAGTGATGGTGAATTTTATTTTCATCGATTTGAATTTAATTGATTCAATTTATTTTTCCCTGTTAAACAAAAGTTTCAAACAATTCAAGACTGAGGACTACTCGACAGTTTTCTATCTAACTCACAATATCCGATCAGACTTTCGTTTTGTTTATCAATATTGGGAAGGAACTAGAAATAATATTACCAAAGACAACATAGAGAGATATTTAGGTTGGATAAAGAAAGTAATAAAAGTTAAAGGGAAGTACGAAAAGGAATTATTGGAAATTGTGGCATCAATAAACGCTTTCAAGAAATAATATATGTTATCTTGAAGGTCTTTCGCGACTAATTATAGTTTATGTGTTATTAGTTCCTCATTTAAACTTGCGTCACCTGAGTCAGTAACTACAAAATATGAAAAACATAACTAACAGAAAATCACCCATTGAGATTCAACCCAAAGGTCGTCAGTTCGAGTCTGGCCCCCGCTTTCTAATACTGTACAAAATCTAATCCTATAAGTTATTGTAAACTAAGAGACATGTCTTAAATAAATTATAATAACATTTGAATTATGAATTAACCTAGTTTTCAAGGATGAATCTAAGTAGTATATAATTTTAAAAGATAGCTATTGTAGCTCTCCTTTTCTGGGAGACTATCGACATTAAATTAATCTCATCAACAAAGGGACATTTAAAATGTATTATATATTCTGGAAATCGTTTCTTCAGAAATATTTGCTATACATTTTTCATTAGCTACAAAAATCAAGTCTTCCTGTGTGTGTGGAAATCGCATTTTTTTGGTATAAACATGGAAATCTTTTATTTCTACTTCTTTTTCTGAAGTATGACCTATCTTGCTATATATAACCGCTCCTAATAAAGCTGGACATTCATTTATTTTAGATTCGATCTCGGCAATAATACTCCCTGGATTTTTTACAAAGAAATACAATGGATGAACCGGAATGTAAACCAATCCACACCCAGCATCAGCGATCTGTTTCCCTTTTGTCTTGATTTTTTTTCTAATTCTCAGCGTTTCATCAAAATTCAATGTCAACCCTATTAAATCCTGGCTTCGGTCATCTCTTTCTTTACACCATAGATCAAGTTCTGAATGTTTTGAACTATGGGCTATTGCAAGTTCAATGTATTTGTTCTCATTTATTACTAAAAAACTTTCTTCATTATAGGCCTTCTCTTTTGCTTCCTTAATTATATTCAACACATTTTCCAGATCTTTGTCGGGAATTTCAAATAATTGTTTACATGAGAAATTCAGAAACGGTGCTTTGAAATGAAGTTGGTTAAAAAGAATCTGATATTTGATTGAGATAGCTTCGTTTTTATCTCGATTCTTTAGAAAAGCAACATCTATATAGAATTTTTCATTACTAAAAGGATTAATAATTTCGATATCTGGTTTCTTAGCAGACTTCATTTCAGGCTGAAAAACCACTTCAAATCCAGCATTTGCATAGACAGAACCAATCTCAAGAAAAGGTATTCCTTCCATTTCTGAAGTTTTATAAGGAATAAGTGACTTAAGCAATTTATTGTAATTACATTCTCGCTCCTTAAAATACGCGAGCCAATATGCCAGCCATATTATCCAAGACCTTGAATTTTCAGCTTTGTTCTGAACATGATAAAATATGGGATGATTTTTCCCGCGCATATTTTTGAGAAATCCATTCTTGAGCTCCCCTTGAAGTATGCTTACTGCCTTTGCCATGGCATCGCGATCAACTTCAGTAAGATGATCCTGTAACTGCCAGTAAAGGATATATCTGTCCCAATTGAAAACATCTTCGGGATTAGATGGGCGAAAAGCCTTAAAATACAGATCTGACATATTCTATATAAACACAATATCAATAATGTTCATTTAGGAATTTAAATTGTAAGCAACTCATACCTTAAGCAGGTCTTAGTCAAGAATTGATTTAATTTTTTCAAGGATCAGCGACAGTCGATCCTGGCTGTAGGATGACAAATGGCAGCTAATGATTTCCTCTTTGTATTTGTCTTTGAGTACCAGCCGGTACTGTTCCTGGAGAAATTCTTTTACAGCACCTGTGCTTTTCCTTATCTCATCCACAAAATTGATCCGGTTATCAGTAATATAAATGATATCTTCAAAGTCATGACTTGTCCGGTAATCTCCTTTGCCTCGACTGCGAAAAGCAGAGAATTTTGTCGCGAGAAAATAGGGAAGAGGAAGCGTGAAAATATAAAGGTCGGCTTCCAGGTTTATTTTTTCCAGTTCCTTCAGTCCGGGTTTATACCAAGGATTAGACGGCCCGATTGATGAGTCTTCTGAAGGCATGATGTCAACTATGATATCGTGAAATTTGTATCGGCAGATCACTTTCTCATCAGCTGCAGGTGAAAACCCCAGTTCAGCCAGCCGTTCCTGCATCTTTGCCCAATCGCTGAAGCTTCTCAGATCTACCGTGATATCTATATCGCGTGTAGGCCTTACTTCGTCCGCCGCCGGATCGTCAGCATACAGGCTGATCACTGCGCCTCCCACAAAAGCCACTTTCTGTTTTAGCTCCTGCAAACCTTTAGCTACAGTCTTTACAACTTCAATATTTATTTCTTTATTTTCCATGCAGGATCCTTCTGGTTAATTCTTTTTTTGCAAGTTCTACTTCCCGAGCTTTGCCTATTCGCAAGGCATCAGTGAGGGTAAGAAGTTCATATAACTGGGAATCTTTCAAAGATTGCTCTACAGCAGGAGCGTATAAAGGCTCTATCGATTGTCCTCTGACAGTTCCTTCCGCATGAGGCCAGACATACTTATCCTGACTTTGAATGATCTTATTTAAAGGAGGAGCGCTATGTGCGGTTGGCACCCCCCTCACTAAAGCTCCGGGCTGTTGCGGATAAACATATTTCAATCCGTGTACAAGAAATTCCAGGAATGCTTTACCAAATACCTTCTTTTTATTATGGTCCAGAAGTCCGGCTATAGATGATCTGTTCAGGGATTCCGATACTTCCGATGCGCTCATGTTCAATCCGATGGCAATATCCTTCATAAACCAGGGTTTATCTTCAAAGGAAACTATCTTATGCAGAACCACAATGTCCTGTGGTCTCATTCCGCTGTGTTGTTTCATAATGATATTCTTGATTCGCGATTCGCGAATTGCAAATAAGCTAAATTTCTCTTCACTACCAAATGACTTAACCCTTTTCGTTCCAGATTCTGGAATCTGGAAATTGAACATAAAAAAGCAGGCAGGCTGGTAAGTCTGCCTGCTTCAAATCAGACATATCCTTCGCTCTGCATCCTCTCAATTTCTTCCGGAGTAACAATTCCTCCGTTCTTCCTGACCTCATCGATTCTATCCCATAATTTTCTGGCGCGGTGATAATTCATAAAAACCCGCAAATCCTCTAATCCTTCAAGAAATTCAC
>DATMOV010000381.1:0-3368 GCA_035568055.1 Cytophagaceae bacterium | reverse complement strand
AAGTGGGTTACCGGCAGTATATGAAGAAGGATCTTTATGATTATGCGCGGTATCGATCCCGATGTTAAACGCGACACTCTTGTAATTTCCTACCGGCACTGCGCCAACAAGATAAGTTTCTGTCCCAGGATGAACGAAAAGTGTTACATTATTCACAGGTACAGAAGTTCCATCCAATTTTATAAGACTAACTCCAGAAATATAAACTTGTGCTATAGAATATTTATATTTTCTTCCAGATGCATCTCTGACGGTGTCGCCAGGAAGAAATTCAGCGGTGTCCGAAAGTGTGTGAAAATGGAAATACAAGGTTCCAGTGGTAGAAGCTGGTTGCGGTTCTACCGTTTTTTTACATCCCATCAGGCATGTTAAAACAAAGAGGCCGGTAATAATTATTGATTTTTTCATAAGCGTTGTTTTTTGATTTGTGTTAAATAAATTTACCATGTGTTTGAATTTTTATTTCTGACTATTGTAAAATTTCTTGATATGTTAAAGCCAAGCCGTATCCCTTTCTTCAGCCAGTCGTCCGCAGTCTTGGCGATAAAGAATTGCTCTATCATGCCTTGCGAGTTTGTTAAATGCAGCTGAAAAACGTGTCCGCCTGTTTCTATGTCAATGCCCACTGAAGCTGAATTGTAATAATGAGCAGCTGTGTATTTAGAAAATACGTAGAAATATTCCGCGGTAAGGGAAAATCTTTTGGTAAGCTTATACCTTCCTGAAAAGCCCAGAGCATATACATAATATTCATCATTGACGGACTGGATCTGGTTACGGTAAATTAAAGTCGGACTTAGCTGCAGGGAAAGTTTTTTACTGAATTTTCTTGCCAGGATCATCTGATAAACATACGTGAGCCTGGAAGAAAAACCAGACACCGTATCAAGTACATTTTTTATATTGGTCATGGCTGTCGCTGATGCAAATAGTGAAAGTGAAACAGGCATATTTTTCAAGCCTGTACTTTGTCTCAGCAGTTTGAATTTGAGATAGCTGTCGTAAGTTTCTCTCTGTGAGCTGCGGCCAATGCCGATGGCCAGCCTTTCGCTGATGCCATAATCAAACCCTATTCTGACATTCGCCTGATCCAGTCCGTACAAAGTATGTATGCCGGTGCTTACCGAACCAAAACGGTGAGAGAATAATAATTGAAGTGTCCCGGCATGAGGGTTTTCAATAGATTGCCCGTTAATTACTCTTGTGCCATCAAATGTGCTGATCACATAATCTGTTTTCTTTTCCATGGCGGGTAAACTGTCGGTGAGATCCTGCGCAATGGTTGATGAGGACAGCCAAAGTGTTGCCATGACGATCATCAGGTTCTTAAAAAATAATTTGTTAGAAACCATATTGTAAGCTTGTATATAATGTTGATTTAAGTGACATCTGCACCCCATTCAGGTTTTGATAAACAGGAAGCCCATATTCCGCTGAGAACCTCAATCCTTTGAGGCGACCATTTGGAAGCATCATATTTAACCCTCCATAAAATGTTGCCCGTGTTCCGCCATAATTATTTATATCCGCCGTAGGATCTATACTTCTCATAATAGCAATCTCAGGATCATAGCCTTTGATCTTATCAGCAACAGTCAGGTCCGCTCTTAAAGAATTGCTGAGCCAGCCGGTCCAGCTATGAGACATCCAGCTTGTTATGCTCGCTTCGTTTCCCCAGCGATAATGTTCTTTGTTTATTCCAGTACGTAAAATGGAGCTTAACTGGGTGCCGCCGGAAATAAAATGATTCTTCCAGGTATAAGTGATACCCGGAAGCACCGCGAAATTTCCGTTGCCAGGCTGCATGATATAAGAATATTTGTCATTCTCGCCGGTCATCGATGGCCCTCGCAAAGATTTTTCTCCTGTAGGAATATTGATACCTCCGCTGAGAACAAGTTCATGGCTGCTGTTACCCAACAGTTCGTACAATGCATAAATTTTTGTATCCGTTAATCCCGAGGTTCTGGAAAAAGCTGTGAACTCATTACCATTGTTGCTTCCCATATTCATCTGTGCCATTACTCCGCTTCCCATCATAGACATGTCCATGTAATTTACAGCATAAGATGTCATCCCCATGAAAGTTAGTTTGTCCGAAAGTCCATACATGAGCATGAGCATGTGCATTTGCATGCTCATATGGTGCGGTGCCATAATATAATTGTTATATACCTGGTCGGCGCTGACTTTTGTATTGCCACTCCGGTTGTTCCGCATATTCATCTGCATGTATCGATATGAGAACATCCATCCTTTTTTGGCATGTACATGATCGATGAAAACACCCGCGGGAGCGTAATAATCAGGTGGCTGAATACAATGGCATCCGGCTTCTTCCTGCCCATAGGCATTTAAGGCTATTATAAAAAGGCAGATACAAATAATGAATCTGATGATACTCATAAATATAAATAAGCAAAGTGATTGCCGATGACTCTCATCGTCAGCATAATAATTCATATTACTTCAGGCGCTATGCTTTGAAGTATAGTTGCTTAGTTATACTTGTGGTGGTGGAGAAATCAGATTCCGGACAGAGCTGATTATTTTTTCTTCCGGAAAACAAGACGAAGGTTTTATGAGAAAAAATTCTTTTGGCGCCAGCCCAATAGATTGCACCGGCATATCTTCCAATTCAAGCTGAATGGTGATTTTTGAATTATTTTTAGATTCTTCCTCTGCAGTTTTCCTGAGCTCTTTCTGAAGGTGGCATTTACCATGACATTGCAGAACAGGTTTATTTTTATTCTCACAAAGTACAGTGGAAATATATTTGAAATTTACCTTATAGCTGAGGTATGGCATATATCCTCTGAATATCGTAAACGAGTATAGCAGTAGTAAAGTGAAAGCTAAGATATATGTAAATTTCCTTTTCAAAATCTCACAAAAGTAACACAGAACGGTTAATTAACCATAGAATTCGTAAAAAGTTTGTATTCCGGTGAATAAAAAGTTGAAAAATTACGTATATTAATAAAAGCATTTAATCACATTATCCGATGAAAAGACATCTTTATAATATCCTTTTGCTGTTTTTATGCTGTGCAGCAGGCTTTCAATGTAAAAAGAAACACCCCTCACCAGATCCTGTTCCGGTTCAAGCTGGCATACTCAAGATTGAAATCCAAACAGATATCAACGCTAGCAGGCTTGCACTTCATACAGGCAAATATGTGAACGCTAATAATGACTCTTTTAAAGTATCCACACTAAAATATTACTTCAGTAATATCACCCTCAAAAATTCCGATGGTTCTTTATATAAAGTACCAAATAGCTATTACCTCATTGATGCTTCAATAAGCACCGATACAACTATCAATATTCCGAATATCCCTGCGGGTACTTATACTGAAATTGGA
>DATMOV010000380.1:0-7596 GCA_035568055.1 Cytophagaceae bacterium | reverse complement strand
TATCTCTACATTACAGTCATACCAGGGAGCACAGATCTTTGAAGCGCTGGGCATCGGCAAAGAGGTGATCGACAAATATTTTACTACCACTATTTCGAGAATCGGCGGGCTGACTGCCGATGGAATCGCGACTGAAGCTTTAATAAAACATCGATTAGCTTATCCCGAAAAACCTGTTCCGAATTCCAGGCTGGAAGTCGGAGGCGTTTATCAGTGGAAAAGAAGAGGAGAGTTTCACCTTTTCAACCCGCAGACCATACACCTGCTGCAGCAGTCAACAAAGTCAAACGACTATCAGGTATTTAAGAAATATTCAAAGCTGGTGAACGACCAGACTCAGAAAGCAGCTACTTTAAGAGGGTTACTGAAATTCAAAAATGCGGCAGAGCCAATACCTCTGGAGCAAGTTGAATCTATTGAAAGTATTTTCAAAAGATTCGCTACAGGAGCCATGTCATTTGGGTCTATCTCTCACGAAGCGCACAGCACCCTTGCCATCGCCATGAACAGGATCGGCGGCAAGAGCAACTGCGGTGAAGGAGGAGAAGATGAGATCAGATTTGACAAAAAAGCAAATGGCGACTGGGAAAGATCAGCCATCAAGCAGGTAGCTTCCGGAAGATTCGGCGTGACCAGTTATTATCTTGCAAACGCAGATGAGTTGCAGATTAAAATGGCTCAGGGTGCCAAGCCAGGTGAAGGCGGACAGCTGCCAGGCCACAAGGTTGACGATTGGATCGGAAGAGTGCGGCACTCTACTCCGGGCGTGGGTTTAATTTCCCCACCTCCCCACCACGATATTTATTCTATTGAAGACTTAGCTCAATTAATATTTGATTTAAAAAATGCTAATCCGAAAGCCCGCATCAGCGTGAAGCTGGTATCGGAGGCTGGTGTTGGAACAGTAGCTGCCGGTGTGACGAAAGCACACTCCGATGTAGTTCTTGTTGCAGGCTTCGATGGCGGAACTGGTGCTTCACCGATCAGCTCTATCAAACATGCCGGCCTTCCATGGGAGCTTGGTGTCGCCGAAGCTCATCAGACGCTGGTGAGAAATAAGCTGAGAGGAAGAATTGTATTGCAGGCCGACGGACAAATGAAAACAGGTCGTGACCTTGCCATCGCTGCATTGCTTGGTGCGGAAGAATGGGGCGTCGCGACAGCTGCACTTGTTACATCAGGATGTATCATGATGCGTAAATGCCATTTGAATACTTGTCCGGTTGGAGTGGCCACTCAGAATAAAGAGCTGCGTGCACTGTTCACAGGAAAACCAGAATATGTAGTGAACCTCTTTACATTCCTTGCCATGGAACTCAGAGAGATCATGGCCGAGCTGGGATTCAGAACCATCAACGAAATGGTTGGGCAGTCTGACCGTCTTGAGATGAGAAGTAATATTACCAATTGGAAATATAAAAATCTTGATCTGAGCCAGGTGCTTCATAAAATGCCGGTAGAGGAAGGTGTAGCTATTTACAAACAGGAAGAGCAGGATCATGGCATCGATCAGATTCTTGACCTTACTTTAATAGATATGGCTAAACCTGCGCTCGACAAGCAGCAGAAATTATTCAAAGAGTTTAAGGTAACAAACACCGACCGCTCTGTAGGTACTATGTTGTCTTACGAGATCTCTAAAAAATATAAAGGTGCCGGGCTGCCAGGTGGCACGATACATTATAAATTCAACGGTTCTGCCGGACAAAGCTTTGGCGGGTTTGGAGCACCGGGAATTAAGTTCGAGCTGGAAGGTGAAGCGAATGACTATTTCGGAAAAGGTTTATCCGGAGGCAAGCTTATTTTATATCCTGCGAAGAATGCGAAGTTTGTTCCAAGTGAAAATATTATTGTTGGAAATGTGGCTTTCTATGGTGCGACTGCAGGCGAAGCTTATATCCGTGGGCAAGCAGGTGAAAGATTCTGCGTCCGTAACTCAGGTGTGAAGGCAGTGGTAGAAGGTGTGGGAGATCACGGCTGCGAATATATGACAGGCGGAATCGCGGTAATACTTGGTGAGGCGGGAAGAAATTTCGCCGCCGGTATGAGCGGAGGCATAGCCTATGTTTACGATGCGCACAAGAAATTTGCAGAGCATTGCAATATGGAGATGGTGGAATTTGACAAGATGGATGAGGATGATACCTATCTCTTAAAAGAGCTGATTAAAAATCATTATAAATATACAGGCAGTGATGTAGCCGACAAGCTTCTGAAAGATTGGGATAATACGCTCAAACATTTCGTGAAGGTGATGCCGATCGATTACAAAGCGGTATTATTAAAAAGAAAACAACAAAATCAAGGTACCAGAGACAAGGAGGTTTTAATCAATGGGTAAGGATACAGGTTTTATGGAATTTGGCAGAGAGCTGCCAAAGAAAAGAGATCCGAAAAAAAGGATCGAAGACTACGAAGAATTGTATGTGGAGTTCGGTGAAGAAAAAATCCGCACCCAGGCTGCGCGCTGCATGGACTGTGGTGTTCCATTCTGCCATAACGGTTGTCCGCTGGGAAATATTATTCCTGAGTTCAACGATGCCGTGTATGAAGGAAACTGGGAGCTGGCCGCTGAGATTTTAACATCCACCAACAACTTCCCCGAATTTACAGGAAGGATTTGTCCGGCACCATGCGAAGCCTCTTGCGTGCTTGGTATCAACAAACCCCCGGTAGCGATTGAAGAAATAGAAAAAAATATTATTGAAGTAGCTTTCGGGAAAGGATTCATCAAAGCAAAAATACCTACAGTACGTACAGGCAAAAAAGTGGCTGTGGTTGGCTCTGGTCCATCCGGACTTGCCGCTGCTGCACAGCTGAACAGCGCAGGACATTATGTGACCGTTTTTGAAAGAGCGGATAGGATAGGTGGATTATTAAGATACGGTATCCCTGATTTCAAACTGGAAAAATGGGTGGTTGACAGAAGAGTGAAGCTGATGGAAGAAGAAGGTGTGGTTTTCAAGGTGAATTCTAATGTCGGAAAGAATATAAAAGTAAAAGACCTGGTGGCTGAATTTGATGCGATCGTGCTATGCGGAGGATCAACAGTGCCAAGGGATTTGCCGATTCCAGGCAGAAATCTTAGAGGTGTTCAATTTGCCATGGATTTTCTCACTCAGCAGAATGGAAGAGTCTGGGGTAAAGAATTTAAAGCCGAAGAAGAGCTTTGGGCCACTGATAAAAATGTAATGGTAATCGGCGGTGGCGATACAGGCTCTGACTGTGTTGGTACATCCAACAGACACAAAGCAAAATCTGTAACTCAGATTGAGCTGTTGCCAAAACCACCGGCAGAAAGAAATGAAACGATGCCATGGCCAAACTGGCCGATGATCCTTAGAACATCCACTTCACACGAAGAAGGCTGTGACAGGAACTGGGGGATTTTCACCAAAGAATTTGTAGGCGATGAGCATGGAAACCTGAAGGGATTGAAGATCGCCGAGATGGGCTGGAGCACCCCGGAGCCAGGCAAGCTTCCAAAATATCAGGAAGTAGCTGGAACAGAAAGAACTCTTCCATGCGAGCTGGCGCTTCTTGCGATCGGCTTTATCCATCCGCAGCACGAAGGTATGTTGAATGAGCTTGGCATCGAGTATGACGAAAGAGGAAACGTGAAAGCAACTGAAGGCAGTTACCAAACCAGCATCGCTAAAATATTTACAGCAGGTGATATGAGAAGAGGACAGTCGCTGGTAGTATGGGCAATTGCCGAAGGTAGAGAAGCAGCACGCAACGTTGATAAATTTTTGATGGGAGAAAGCAAGCTTGAAGCTAAAGATGTTTCGAGGGTGAATGTGATGCAGGCGTAATTGAACTAAATACTATTTGATAGGAAGGCCTCGGGAGATCGGGGTCTTTTTTTGTACTTTCTTAAGTGGTTATTATGGTGTTTGTTTTCAGATCTATATTATAAATGCTTTCTCAATTCTTCAAAAGGTCTTCCCCGCAGTCGCTCGGCTCTGCCCATTGCCGTCAACTTAAGAAATACGACGTCATTGCGAGGCAAATGACTCTTGATTTGAAGAAAAAATATGCGGCTAAATATAGTGTGTGATCATGTAATGCTGAAGCAATCCGGTAGATCCAGCATTTAACCACCGGATTGCTTCGGCATTACATCTAGAAAGAGTGTCGCAAATTCTTAATATTTTGCTTTAATGCGCAGTCATTTGCCTCGCAATGACATCGTATCGGACGCTCTCACTCTTAAGTTGACGGCAATGGGCTGTGCCGAGTGACAACTATCGAATAAAGAACGATGTATTCGTTTTAGATAATCTTCTGGTAACAAATTATTCGTAAGGCAGGCCTCTGGCCGGTTTTAATGGGCAACCGGTTCAATTTAACCGGCCAGAGGTCTTCCCATCATTTTTACCTGGAAGGATTTTAAACGTAATCAGGCAGATTGATTTTAAAGGTTCATCTCAAACATTAACATTGAATTTTATTTTATTACTTTAGTGTAATCTAAATAAAGTATAAAATTAATTTTCAATCCTAATAAATTCAAAACTATGGGTTCTTTCGCTGTAAAAATTTTCATTCTGATTGGTTCATTTGGTTTATTGGTTCAATCATCCAGTATCAGGTTTGAAGCAGACAATTTGTATCCGGAAGGAATTGCCTATGACAGTAAAAGGGATTTGATTTATGTCTCTTCCATAAGTTCCGGAAAAATTGGAGCGGTAGACAGAAAAGGAAACTTCAAAGTTGCCTGTGATGATCCAAAACTTGTCTCTACCGTTGGATTAAAATACAACAGCAAAAATGACAAACTTTATGCGCTGAATGGTGACTTTGGAATGTCTTCTAAATCGAATCAGCAGCATGTGATGAAGCTTGCTCAACTTGTTATTATTAATGTATCCACTTCCAAAATAGAAGACATCATAGATCTTTCAGATCTTGCTTCCGGCAAACGCCTTCTCAATGACCTTACACTTGACAAAGAAGGAAACGTATATATCACAGACTCTTACGCCTCGATCATATTTAAAGTGGATAAGAATAAAAAGAAATCTGTCTTTGCGCAATCCAGCCTGTTCAAACCAGATTCAAATGCAGTGGGAATCAATGGAATTGCCTGCAGCGAAGAAGGGTATCTTATTGTTGCCAAAACCGGAGAAGGAAGTTTATTAAAAATTTCTTTAAAAGATCCGTCGAAGGTAGAAAAAGTGAAACTTCCAGAAGCCTTAGAATGGGTGGATGGAATTTGTTTTATTAATCCTGAAGAGATGGTTGCTGTTCGGAACAGATTTGGTAAAACAGTATTCCTGCGTTCCAAAGATCATTGGAAAACTGCTGAGATTACGAAGGAAGAAAAATCAACCGATCAGATGCCAACTACCGCTGCTGTTTATAAAAACGAAGTCTTTGTGATCAACAGCAGATTAATGGACATGAGAGAGAAAAAGGAAAACAAAGCTTTTGTGGTAGATGTATTTAATAAATAGTTTCATTGTTTCATCTTGGCCTACAGCATATAAACCAGCCACTGGCTTCCAATATATTCTGCATGTCCGGTTAAATATGTGCAAATACAAGATGATAAAATGACTTTCAGGTTTCTTCAATCAGGTCCTTAGAAATCTTATCTGTATCTACGTCCAGTTCCAAAGCTGATTCTCTGATTTTTATGTAACAGAATTCTTTTTCCTGATCAGATGCATTATCATTGGCGAGGTTTACAAGCCCGATTATTTTGGCAACAGAAGCTCTTACTATATGAGCATTTGTAAAAGCGAGGTCTTTGATTCTTTTATTTTGCTTGTCCAGCTTTTCAGTCCTGTCTTTTACAACTTTCTCTAAATTCTGATTAAGATAATTTAATGCACTATTCTTTTGATCTAATATCAGGTTAAGCCCGGCAAGTTCCTGCTGATTTTTGTGAGCATTTATTTTGAAAAGATATAATGAAGTGTACAGGAAGCATACAAGGATAATTTTGGATGTCTGATAATAAAAATAGTTGTCCACGTATATAAACGAGAGGTCAAGGTTATTCGGGATGGCATAAAGTAAAATTTTATCATAAAATATGGCTGCCATCGCAAAGAACACCAATGTAAAGTTCAGGAGATGTTTTTCTTTTTCAAAAGAAAAAACGAAGAATGACACTGCTCCTATAATCATAATTCCATAGGGGAACCATAGAAACATTCCTGCATGGATGAATTGATTAAAAATGGGGAATACAAACATGATGATGAATGGGCAATATATAGTAAGAATTTTAGCAGGTAAATAACGATGAAAATGATTGAGCATAATATTGAGAATGCAAAAGGATAATAATAATATGCAACGTATATAACTCTGAAATCCTGCCGTAGTTAAAAAATTAAGGAGAGCAAAAACAAGAATGGATAAGAAACCCCAAATCAGATTAAAAATATTAGTGAGCTTCACCAGTCTGATCTCTACAGACGAAATCTTCTGATCGTTTCCAACAGTTCCTGCATTTATTATTTTTTGGTAAAAAGCCATTGGATTTACAAAAAATTATATTCGATAATAACATAAAGAAATATTAATAGTTTAAAAGTCATTAAGATGACATGAGTATTCTCGCTGGGTTGTGGCGAATAGCCCAGATATAGTCAATAGCAAAAAAATCCCGGCTCTTATAAGTCCGTTCTTACTTTTTTATCGCAAGCTAAAGCGGAATCAATTTCAGTGGGCCCCATAGTAATTTGTTAAATCTGTTAAAATAGAACAAATACGGTAAATTTTTTTTAAATAAAATCCAGAAAGAACTTAATTTACCGCATTGAATGAATATAGATAGAATTTTAAAAGGAATATTAAATTTGTAATTTGGATTTAACAGATAAAAATAATACCTCTGTATGTTGTTTTGTATTTATGATATTCTAAAAAATATACCCATTGTATTATGAGAAACTATATAATTGAGTTAATAGGCACGTTTTTTCTGGTTCTGGTTATTGGTTTAACAGGTAATCCCATTGCTATTGGAGCAATACTGATGGTCATGGTTTATATGGGCGGCCATATATCCGGCGCACATTATAATCCGGCGGTCACTCTTGCTTTGATGATCCGAAAAAACATTTCCTGGAAACAAGCATTGATGTATATGTTTTTTCAGGTAGTGGGTTCGATCTTGGGTGCTTTAACTTATCTCTCATTACACAATAAAACTTTCGCTCCAACGCCAAATCCGGAATTTACGTCCAGCGAATTCTTCATCATTGAAGTGTTATTTACTTTTGCCCTTGCCATGGTGGTGCTGAATGTTGCTACATCAAGAAAAACCTTAGGCAATTCCTATTATGGGCTTGCGATTGGCTTTACAGTATTAGCCGCAGCTTATGCCGGCGGCCCTATTTCCGGCGGAGCCTTTAACCCAGCCGTTGGATTAGGTCCGATATTGGTGGATACGATGAAAGGTGGAGATTCAATCAGTAATTTATGGATCTACCTGCTTGGGCCCTTTGCAGGAGCTACTATTGCCGGGCTTTCATATAATATACTTGAGCTTGACGTGAAAGATATAAAGGATGAGCTGGACGTGGACTGATTTTTCCTGGGGAGAATATAAAAAAGAAGGCCGGTTAACGGCCTTTT
>DATMOV010000379.1:0-5976 GCA_035568055.1 Cytophagaceae bacterium | reverse complement strand
CTATTGATTTCTCACCAGGAGCTACTAGTGGTGATTTAACATTAGTGGCGGATAATGGCGCTGGCCCCAGCACTCCGAGTAGCTTACCAGTAACTGTAAACCCTCTGGTGACAACTGGCATAAATATTTCTGCCGGGACCTTCAGTTATACATTATACCCTAATCCTTTTCTGCATGATGTAAACCTGAATATTTTAAGCAGAGCAACTGCTAAAATTTCAATTCGGATTACAGATGTGAAAGGCATTGATGTATATGCTTCAGATGAATACTACACCAACCAGAGTATCATTCTTGGTACTCAATTGAAAGCTGGAGTATATATGGTCTATGTCGGATATGATAATAACTTTAGAATATTGAAAATGGTGAAGATGGAATAATAAAGAGAAACAGAGCGATAGCAAAAAAGGTTTTTCTGCCTGGCTCTGTTTCTAAAAATATTATTTACTTTTTCGCAGAAATTCCTGGAAGGGACTCTGCACCATTCAGTCCTTTTACCTTGCAAAGTTATTCATACGGTATTATTTTTTCAAAAATGCTAATTGGCCAAGATGATAAGCTAAATGATTTGTTCTGTTGATTAAAACACCTAATCTGTTTCTATGCGGCTCTTTCACGAAATCTTCATCAGAAACAGAATTATGTTTCTGAAACCATTCTTCCGGTTTTAAATTGTTGAAATTCTTAGCAAGCCTCGTGTTTACCTCTTTCCAATTATTTCTTACGTCTTTTATTGAAGGCATTTCTATCTGAGACCTATCAGGGTTAAGCAAAAAAACATTGTCAAATTGCTGATACAATTGCTCTTCAAAACCAAGCAAGGGCAACATTCTATCGTGTACCGCTGTAAGATGTCCTAACAAATAAATCCCTCTGTTTCTATTTGGGGCAACTTCATTTCGAAGCTGTTCATCCGAAAGTGCATCAAATAAGTTGTCGGCTCTCTTTACCTGAATATTCCAGGCATCCAGAGCAAGTTTAATAAATAATTCTTTTTGAGTTGTCATGTCTTTTGTATTTGTCCAGAGTTTATTGCTTCGCAGATTCTCCTGAAAGGGACTGTGTGCAAAGACAATATGTTCCGGGATAGTTTTCAAAAATTTCGCATCGAAAAAATCCTTGCCCTAAGTTAGAAAAAAGTGATTTAAAAACTAAGTAAGCCACTTGCTTTAACAAATGCAAAGAATATAAATATGTCTGCACTTATTTCCACGCATTTATGTTTTCAATGATAATTTCCTCATTTGAGATTGGATGAAAGAAAATAAACTTATAAGCGTGGAGCGCTATTGAATCCGGCTTGTAAGGAAGTGTTGAGCCATACAAGATGTCGCCTATAATGGGACAACCGGCGAAAGATAGCTGAGCACGGATCTGATGATATTTTCCGGTATGCAATTCAATATCCCATAAGTATTTATCTTCTCCCCACTTTTTTATTTCATAGCTTAACTGTACTTTCTCAGTTCCGGCAAGGTCTTCCTTACAAATAATCGTTTTTTTCTTTTCTTTTCGATGCCAGTTTACCAGTTTACCTTTCGCCTGTTCCGGGGCACTCTCAGTCAGTGCCTGATAATGTTTTCTGACTTTTCTTTCAGCAAATTGTTCACTCAGATTTTTTAATACGGTTTTCTGTTTGGCAAACAAGACGATGCCGCTTACCGGTCTGTCTAGCCGGTGAATATGCTGGGCATACACTTCTTCCTCGGGAGGTGTCGTAGCTTTTTTTATATACTTCCGGACCTGCTGCAGCAAATTAGGATGTCCATTTCGGTCCGGCTCAACCATCAGGCTGCATGGCTTGTTGATCAGAAGAATATATTCATCTTCGAAAAGAATATGATCGGGAATATTTATTTGAATAGACATGATTCCTGACTATTATTTTTCAATATTTCTTATCATCGTGAAAAGCATCGTTGAGTTTTTTCAAAATCTGAATTAAATATTGTTTCTATCTTAGCCGAAATCACGCTCTTTCCGGAGGAGAATTCGACTATTTAGCACGTTCGTGTTTTTCTTTGAAAGATCAGCAGGTTCTTTCAATTCATTCTTATTTTAATTGGAGCCTGCAATTTTCGATTTTTCATTGCTGTCTTCCATGGAGGAGGATAAAGATGGAATCTTTAGAAAAATTTTGGTTCCTGTTTTTACCTGACTCTCAACTTTTATTACACCATGAAGTTTATCCACAATGGTTTTGACGATGAAGAGGCCCAGACCTGCCCCCTTTGAAAAAGAATTTCCACGATAAAACATGGTAAAAATCTTTTCCTGGATTTTATCTTCAATGCCAATACCATTATCTTCAATTAATACTTCCATTGAAGAATCAGTAGAGTTTATTGTGCAATTAATTGCCCTTTCACTTTTATTCTTATCAGAAAAGACAATCGCGTTTTGTATTAAATTATAAAAAACAGATAAAAGTAATCTATGATCACCAAAGAAAATTCCTTTCTGATTAATATTTAAATTAAACTTGATTTCATCATAGCCAGCCATTAATGAAAGAGTTTTTTTTAATTCTTTGAAAAGATCATCGAGATTAATTACTGAACCTTCTACCTTATCCTCATAAATGAAATTAATACTGCTTAAGTTAAGGATGATGCTATCAAGTTTCTTTACCTCATGCTGAATCAGATTAATATAACTCTGGCTTTCTTCTATACTTGGATTCTTTGTTTCCAAAAAAAGATTAATTATACCTTCGATATTAACTATCGGAGCTTTTAAATCATGGGAGGTGGAATAAATAACCTTTTTTAATTCTTCAACTTTGATTCTTAATTTTTCTTCCGCTTCTTTTCTTTTTTCCTTTTCCTTTACCTCACCTAAAGCTCTTGTCATAGCCAGTTCAAGTTTGTCAAGGTTATCCTTTAATACATAATCAATAGCCCCCTGTTTTAAGCACTCCACCGCAAGCTCTTCACCGAGTGTTCCTGAAACAAAAATAAAAGGAATACTGGAATAAAAAGTTTTCACCATTTTTAATGCTTCAAGGCCGCTGAAGATCGGCATGGAATAGTCAGAAAGGATAAGATCGGGAGAGAACTCATCCAGAAGATTTCGAAAATCTCTTTCGTTATAAGCTCTTTTTGTTTGGAAAGGAAGATCCATCGATTTTACTTTTCTATCAATCAGTTCGAAGTCGAAATCACTATCTTCAATAATTAATATTTTTATAAAATCTTTATTCATTCGAAATACTCTGTTGTGAATACAATAAGCTATACGCAATGATATAGAATAAGCAATATACGCTTAATAACATTATTTATTTAACGTTTGTTTCCCTGCTTTATATTTGTTTTTTGATTTTAAAAAACACATTTACTAATTAGTAGTTAATTAAAAAATATTATTTATGAACAATTATGAAATAGAAGTTATTCTGGTTGAAGATAACCCGGAAGATGCTGAGCTCGCCATTAGGGCGCTTAAACAGCATCATCTAGCTAACAAACTAATTCATCTTAAAGATGGAGCGGAGGCGCTGGACTTTATATATGGGTCAGGCGCCTATGCGGGGAATGGTATTAAAAATAATCCCAAAGTAATTTTCCTTGATTTAAAAATGCCTAAAGTAGGAGGGATTGAAGTGCTCAAAAGAATAAAATCCGACCCAATGACTAAAACTATTCCCGTTGTAATTTTAACTTCTTCAGGAGAAGATCCTGATATAGAAAAATGTTATGAATTGGGAGCAAGCAGCTATATCGTCAAACCTGTGGAATTTGATACCTTTGCAAAAACAGTAGTAGAATTAGGTTTATATTGGCTCCTTCTAAACCGGTTACCATAATATTTCTTGTTAATTTAAAATCATATCAATGGGTATCTTTTACTAAAGAGAAATAAAATGTTGCTCCCTCATTGGGTTTTGAATCTGCCCATATCTTTCCTCCGTGCTTTGCAACAATTTTATGTGCTATTGCCAGCCCAACGCCGGTACCTTCAAATTCTTCCTGCGAATGAAGTCGCTGAAATACTCCGAATAGCTTGTCATAGTATTTCATATCGAATCCAGTACCATTATCCCTGATGCGATAAATTATTGAATCTTCTTTCTCTTCTGCACTGATTTCAATGACCGTTTTTTCCTGGTGTCTGGTAAATTTCAAGGCATTAGAAATCAGGTTAACCCAAACTTGCCTGATTGTACTTTTGTCTCCTGACGCATTCTTTAAATCTTTCAAAATAAGTTCAATGTCCCTGTTTTCTTCCATGTTATTAAGTTCTTCCCAAACCTCGGTCACGAGATTTTTCATCTGAATATTCTGTTTCATCAATTCTTTTCTGCCAAGCCTGGAGAAGGAAAGTAAATCATCAATTAACTGCCCCATTTTTTTTGAATTGCTCAGAATAATATTCATAAGCCTCTTAGCTTCATCATCAAGTTTACTGACGTATTCTGTTGACAAAATATTCGTATAGCCATGAATTGACCTTAGTGGAGCTCGTAAATCGTGCGATATAGAATAAGAAAATGATTCCAACTCTTTATTCATAGTTTTCAGTTCAAGGGTACGATCTGCGACCTTTTGTTCCAGGGTTTCATTGAATCTGCTCAATTCCTGATTTTGGGTTTCTATTTGCCTAAGCATATTATTGAAGGCATCTGTGAGTGACCCTAATTCATCCTTACCCAGTTTTATGGCACGCACTGAATAATCCCTGCGTTCTGAAATCGCTTTGGCTGTTTCAGCCAGGGCAAGAATGGGGTTTGAAATACTTTTTTGCATTATTTTGGAAAGCAAAAAAGCCATGAGAAAAGATATGCCTATGACCAAAGCTGATATAAGTCCATAAAGCCTGAATCGCTCATGCATTGCTCTCAAATCAGATTTCAGATACAAGGTGCCTATCAATCTGTTTCCCTGTTTGACAGGTTGAAATCCTTCCAAATAGGAATCCCCGAAACGATAGCCTTCCCATTTGGGGCTGGCAGGAAGAATAGTCGTGGAAACATTTGCGGGATATTTGGAAAAAAGTTTTCCATCCTGAGTATAAAGGCTGGCGGCAATGATATGCTCTTCGGCTTTGAGTGCGTTCAATATTTCACTCGCATCTTCATTGTTGCCAAAAGCAAGCGCAGCCGAACTATTGGAAGCGCTGATCTGCCCAATCGTGGAAAGCTGGCTAACTATATTCTTCCGGAACGTATAATATTCATAGGCAAAAAATGTCGCGCATGTTAAAAGCAATACCGCTCCACTTGTCAGTAGAATAGCTGTCATGAGCTTTCGTTTTATCGGTATATCCTTAAATAACATCGGTTAAATATATTTTGTATTTATTTTTTTTTAATTTCAGCTAACCTTAATAGTTTTGAACTGATAGACAGGCCAGCGGCCCGAGCTGCTTCCGGATTGATTTGAAACTGTATTTTATTATTCGATGTAAAAAATCTGATGATCCCACCCTGTTGAATGAAGCCGGGGGTGTCACTCACGGTAAGAATGCTCCGTCCTTTCAAACTTGCAACAATCTGCTCAATATTATTTGTTTCGCTCGTGCTTATGAATAAGACATGGCAGGATTTGACATCCTCAATTTTACGATATCGCTGAATGACTAACGGATGTCCATTCACATTTTCCCCTGACACCGTTTCATCCAAATAAGAACCAAAAGGATCATCTCCTAAAATTCCAATTACCATAGGGGCGCCGGCAGAAAACGCATTGGAAGGCCATTCGACAAACTGAGTGAAGTTGAAAAGAAAAACTGCTTTTACCTGGTATTCTCTCGAAGGAGGATTTAGGGAGGATAAAAAAAATGTACACGCAATCAGCGTCGCATATAGCCTTAGAGACTTTATTTTTTTTAAAACCGGCATGTTACCTTTCCGAAAATGCTGTGTGGGATTTGTGAAGAAGCAATCTTTCCGAATTCCGAATGCCGGTTTTGTAAAATATTTTTACCGACGATAGAAAGCTCGTAACGTTTATACTGCCATGCAAGCCT
>DATMOV010000378.1:0-4055 GCA_035568055.1 Cytophagaceae bacterium | reverse complement strand
CATATTGTATAAGATGCTTATTGACCAGCGTATAATCAGGGCTGTAAATATCAGGAACAAATCCTAACTCAGAAATATTTTCTTCGGGTGTGAGATTGTTTTCAATAAGAAATGACAAAGTCATCATAGGATATTGTTTGTGAAGATATCGCAATGGCCTCACATCAAAGCACTGGATAATAGTCCGTTTTTTGATATGCTTCTCCATGATCACACTCATTAGCAGATCAGTAAATTCTTCTGGGGCTGGATGAAAAATATTATCTCCCTCCGGAGTGGATTTTATTTCAATATTATAGTCTATCGTTATGCCATGCTGTTTTATAAATTTTTCAGAAGCATCGACAACATCTTTAAGGAGCGGTTTTGAAACAGATATTTTTTTTTGTTCTGGAAATCTTGGATGAGGCCGCTGGCCGCAATCATAATGAGAAATCTCCTCAAAATTCATTTGGTATATGTTGTGTGATCTTTCTTCCTGAGCGGTAATATATTTCCCGCCAGGTGTGCAGCAGAATTCATGGGACATAAACGGATCGTGTGAAACCAGTACCTGCCTGTCTTTGGTAATTACCACATCCATCTCAAGTGTGGTTACACCAAGCTCAAGTGCTTTTAGAAAAGCCAGTATAGTATTCTCGGGCATCAGGCCTCTGCAACCTCTATGCCCTTCAATATCGAATCCTGAAGGCAGATCAATTTTAAGCGAGGGCTTTTTCATGATTTACCTTGGAGCAGAGATCAAAGTTTATATTTGGCAATATTGGAAGATTTACCAAGGATACCTTTTTTACCTACAATAATAAGAGAATTATCTTCCGGCCAAATGGTGTAATCTTTTACCAGTGAAAGCTTGTCTTTATTAGGAAGAATTACCGGTCCTGTTTTATTTCCCGTCGCTCTGTCGATACTCACGATGTTAAGTGTTGAAAGCATTCCATCCATTCCTTCTGAAGATGCATATAGCAACCTAATGGTAGCTGCTTTGGTATTATCAATGACGAAGGAAACTGAATTTAGCCCATCGTTAGCAGGATACACCTGATTCTTCGCAATGTAATTTGACCACTCAAGCAGGTCATCTTTAAAATAAAGCATCAGAATTCCCTCCGCATGCACATGCCCAATGAATTCAACAGTGTGTGATTTATCAAACATATCTCTGCTTACATGGGGGTACCCTTCAGCATACAAAGATCTTTTTTCTAAAAGGAAAACTATGTTTCCATTGCTCTCGACTATAAAATCGGTAATGTCATAATCTTTCCAGTCTTCGTCACCCTTGATTCCTTTAGCTGCTCTTTCCTTGACAACCTCACTTTTAAATTCGGGACGAAATTCATGGTAGATAGATTTTTCCAATTTCTTATTTTTGAAATCGAATTTTGAGAACATTACTCCGACTACTTTCCCCTGCGCTATTTCACTGTTGCCAACATAAATTATATCATCATTCTGGAACTGAACCTGGAAATCATCTTTCTGGAAATTGGATGGCGGAAGCTCAAGTAAAGTAAAATCCTTTGAGACAAGATCGAATTGTATAAAATTAAGCTTACCGGAATTATTCGCATTAATAATAAAAACTGTGCCTTTATTATTAATATAGATTCCATGATTGGTAAAATCATTGTCAATGGTCACTATACCTCTATTTAAAAGATTACAGGCATTGTCATATACAGAAATATTAGCAGTCAGGTTTTTCTGCCCGTAATCAAATACATAAGAAATAAATTTACTTTGATCAGGTGAGAAATGAATGTTGTGCTTATACTCAAATGGAGTAACGAATTCTGCGTTAGCATGTTCACATACCACATCGATAAATGATTCTTTCACTTTACCTTTATGCGCATGCGTTTCCCAATCACCTACAGTATATGCTTCCATTTCTTTAGTCCAGGTTTTAGTGCCTGAGCTGATGTCAAATCCATATCCTTCCAATCTGGTCTTTTTCTCACCTTCGTTATGAATCACAGAAAGCAGCACAATTTCTTTTCCATTAAAATACAAGTCTTTATAATCTTCAAATCCATCTGCTGAAAGAGATACCTGCCATTGGGGCTGTAGGCTTGACCCATCATACCTTTCAAGCATAAAATCAGATTTTCCCGTAGCATTTCCTTTGACTTTAGCAAGGGTAACAAAATCGGTGGCGTTGATTTTTACAATGTCATTTCTTCCATCCGGTTCATTATACGGACTTCCCAGCCTGAAGGCATTATTAACCACAATAGATTGGGAAAAGGAGCTGAAAAAGGTAATTAAGCAAAGGAAAAAGACTAACATAAATCTATTAAGCATTCTCATAAGATTTGAGTTTATTATAAAATTGAATTTATCAAAAGCGAAGCCATTTTTCAAATTGTGGTTCAGCTACCTGAAACCCAGAATATTTTTTTTGTTGTATTTATTATATCGGGAATTACAATGAGGTGAAATATTCCCCTATAGTCTTAAATTTATCCAATAAAGATAAAATATTTAAAAAAATATTTAAAGAGGGGGAAACAATTTTTAAGATCCTGAGTTATTGAGAGAGAATAATTAAGGTCTCATGTTAGGTTTATAGGAAAGTAAAAGCCCGTCTAGGCGGGCTTTTACTATTGTAGGGCAAAATCAAAAGATCAGGCTTTCTTTATTTTCTTTTCAACCTTTTCCTTTTTCTCTTTTTTTGGGGCAGCAGCGGCGACAGTAGCTGTTCCTGCATTGTCTTTTTTCTTTCTTGAGTTACCATAAGAACCCATGAAAATTTTACCTTTTTTACTTTTTTTATCTCCTTTACCCATATTGATTTATTAAATACAAAGCTAAAATAGTTCTTTTTTGAAAAAACTCAAACTACCTCTATCTTATTGGATGATTTAAGAATTGTCCCCTCATTTGAAACCCGTCTAAATAGGTAGTCGAACCTATCTTTTTTCCATTTGAATATTCAGTCCAAAGTCCATTCCTACGACCATTAATATAATGGCCTTTGCCTAGCAGCATTCCGCTTTCATTATATAGTTTCCACGCCCCCTGAAGTTTTCCATTGCGAAAATGCTTTACAATGCTTTTCTTTTTATTGGGATAATACATCACCTCTTTGCCATGACGCAGGCTATCCTTGTAGTGTATCACCAAGGCTTTCTGTTTAGGGAATCTGACATATTTCCCCACTATTTTTTTATGGCTTACTGAATCTTTGCTTGTATATTCCACCGCGTACTTTACCACACTATCCTTCTCCAGAACATCTATTTCATCTAAAATTTGAGAATAAGATACCGTCGGAAAAACTCCAACGAGCATAACAAACAGAAATAATTTATTCATTGTACAATTAATATAGTATGAAGATAAAAAAACAAAAGACAAAATTCAAAAGACAAAAACCGAACAATCAACCCTCGCCCAGGATTCCGGCTGACATTTTTTTTGCAGTACTCCAGTGAACAAAAAGGAAAGCCCTGCAAAAACTTGATTGGACTAAGGTCTTTGTTCCTATATTTGCAGGATGAATTGCATGATCTGTGAAAAAGAAATTCCTGAACTCAGGCTCCAGGCGCTCCCCGGAACCAAAACCTGCATTGAATGTTCGCAAGCCGCCAGAGTTGCAGGTTTCCCCTTGATCTCAGGAAAAACTACTTATTCCGAGCTGCAGATCGTTAAGCAGGAAACCGCAGAAGAACTTTATGGGAAACAAGAACGCAAAGGAAGCATCGCAGAAGGCGTGAAATTTAAGAATCTGCCTCCGCCGAAGTTGAGTAACCTGGAGTAGAAAAATAAAAAAGCAAAAGTCAACGCGTTAACCCTCGCCAGAATTTCGTTAATTACCAATCAGAGGACAGTGCCGAAGTCATCCGATGACTCACCCTGTAAATAGGAATTATGTAGAGGTTTATTAGTCATCGGATGACTATAACTATATAGTCGAACCTCAAAAAGTCGGTTTTGAATTTTGAATAAGTAAATCAGTTTTTATCATTAAGATCATACTATATAAGTAATGTATAAGCACACGAATCCGCTGTTTCCAAAGGTTCATGACTCGTTTGAAGTTCATAGCT
>DATMOV010000377.1:0-3915 GCA_035568055.1 Cytophagaceae bacterium | reverse complement strand
CAACAGAATAGAATTCGGAAAAGAATCGGAAGATAAAACTTCAGACAACCCCTGTATACTTGACTTTGACCGTATAGGGATCAGAAAAAAATGATCATTGTTTTTTAATCACGGGCTGGAAAAAATCTTTAACGACAGTCTCAACAATTGAGTTGCTGATTGAACCCCAGATATAGGTAAGAAAACCATCCTCTTTCTTTCTCTCATAATTCATACCCACACTTTTAGGCTTCTTCAGTTCTTCTCTTTTATTTTCATTCTTAAGAACAAAGTTTGCGATGTGTGAAAAAAGATGTTTGACCTTCCCGGTTTTCTTATTCACCAGTTTCGCGTTTAAGTCATGATACAAAAGTAGCATATTCCCACTTGCTTTACCATTCACAACATTTGCGTGAAAATTCTGGGCTTCTATAGTTCCGCGTGCCAGCTGCATTCCGCCATATTCAAGAAAGCTGTTAAAATATTTTCCTTCAATCTCACCAAGGCTTCCTGTGAACTCGCAGTTAAATTGTGGAGACAACAATGGCATTTTTATGTCAAGCCTCAGCAGTCCTTTCCCCATCACTTTTGTATTACCTTTCAGTATAGCTGGTGTTTTCGAGGTGTTTTTTAACTTATCATTAGTAAGATTGGAAATATATAGGTTCGTATTCTCAAAGGTTAAGATTCCAGGATCTTTCACATCAGGAGACTGATCCTGGAATTTGATGTAAGCATTATTAATATTGAAATTCTCTATACAAAGGTATGTAGGGATATTCCTGATGAGCTCATTTGGCATCTGTCCTGTGTATACATTTTTCGTGGCGTATGCTTCATCATTATATATCTCAATCCTCATTTCATTAATATCCATCTTCTTCATAGAGATTCCTTCACCATATAAAAGCCTATGGTAATCAATGCCCGAGAGGTTGACTGATTTGGCATAATTTTTAAAATACAGCTGTTCTCCTTTTTCCGAAGGATGAAGCTGCGCCACCTGTATACCGGCAAGGCTCAAACTGGATTTTTGTGATGATGCGTTCAGGGAATTGATGCTAAGTTTCAGGTTCTGAGGCGCCATCTTAGCTTCATAATCAGATAAACTTACTTCAAGTGACTTCCAGTAGTTTCCATTCTTAAGGGTTAAAGTATCAATTTGAATGCTATCCAAGGTAAGTATGAGATTTGACGCTTTCTGAGTTGATGTTCCATCGGCAGATATGATACTCGAATTGAAATTTCCATTTAAGATCATAAGCCTTTTCATTTTAAATGTATTTGATATATAGGAAAATGCGGTGGCAAGTAAGTCAATTTTTGATTTTGCTTTTTTACCTGAAGAATCCACGGAAGATGACTTTGCTATCATGTGATAAATAAGGTCTATATCCGGCCCATCTATCTTCATGGCGCCAAGAGAAACTTTATTTTCTTTGAAAAAAAGAGAATAATCTATCCCTTTAGTTGAAATATCTTTAATGAAAAGATTATAATGATCCTTTACTTTTTCCCTTACAGTAGGCTCTAGCTTTATTGATTTTATATCGAGCATTGAATCGGCATAAGAACCGCTGAACCTACCAACATTCAATTGATATAGCTGATCAGAAGTCAGAAGTTGATAATTTCTTAGTTCAAAGTTTACATCCCGGGTAAATAAAGCACTGATCTCAGATGAACTGGTATCTATATCAATATTCTTCATGTCTAAAAGTATGCTATCGGCACTTTGCCTAATAAGGCCGGCGCTGCCAAGGACATCATAATGTAAGACTCCCTCCTCGATCTTTAGCTCTTCAATTTTCAATGAGCCCGCAAAACTGGCTATGAGGCCTGGAAGAACATCAAGGAAACTATTTTCTCCAACTTCAAGCGTATCTATAGGAAGCTTCGCCTTAAAATTAAATTCAGGATGGTCTATAAAAATCTTACCTACTTTTAGGGATCTGTCAAACAAAAAATTCTCCCACCAGATCCTGGAAACAGTTACTTCTGTTATGATAATACTTATATCTGACAAATTCGCGCTGGGATCTTGTTTCCTCAATTTCGCAAGCACTGCCGTATCCTGAACCAGCCGAACATTATCCATGTAAAATGCTCCCGTCCAAAAGCGCAAACCGAAGTCATCCATTTGAAGATTATATAGCCCGCCTGATGAATTGTGCACGGAATTAATAACTTTATGCCTTACCACTGGCGTGAGAAAGAAGTGAACAAAAATATAGAGTCCTCCCGCAAGGCCTGCCAGCGAAATTGTTACAATAGAAATCACCATGTGATTTCTATAAAAAGACAAAAAAATGTTTCCGGAGTCTTTCATTTAAAAAAAGGTCAACACTACTATTTAACCCAATAAATGCTATGAGTGTTTAAGATTTTCCTTTTTTTGACTTTTTAGTTTCTATAAAGGTTATTTCATAAGGAAGGAGACCGTGAGATGAAAGAGATGAAGGATGAAGGTATTGCAATTATAAAGAATATAAAGAAGCATACAAAAAACGAATCGAAGGGCAAATATTTACAGCAACGACTGAAAAGTTTGAAGAGTAGAAAAAAAGAATTACAAAAGGTAAGAGAAAAGCTTGCGGATACGATTTTTTAAATATCCTTTACTGATAAATCATCATGACTCAATTCCAATCCTGGAGAAATCTTTGAATCTTAGATCTTAGAAGGTTTAAACTTTTCACTTTTAGATTGTCACATCATAAAAAAGCTCTTCCGGATAGACCGGAAGAGCCGGCCTGTACTATTTTTCATTCATTTTAACCACTTCATCCGCACAATCCGTAGCGATTTTTTCATCTGCTGTTTCATCTGAGTCGCACTGAGCGAAATCATCAAATTGCATTTCAGCCTTTTTGATCATGCATTCGCAAAGCTCTTTTCCTGGCTCGCCAAGCTCTTTAATTTTTTCATCGCCTAAACAAATATCATTGAATTTTTTCTTGTCAGAATCTATCCATGCGCCTTTCTTGCTTTTAGGGCCGCAAGCAACGAACATAAGCGATAAAGAAAGTACGCTTGCAGTGAGAATGATTTTTTTCATGTTAGTGAGGTTAGGTTTACTTTTTAGCCTACTCTTTAGTTTTTCGGCAAACACTTCCTACTCTTTTTGGATTTTCGGAATACTCCATAAAGAAAGGTATTATTTTATCTGAAAATATACAATATTTAATAAATGAATTGTTGAAGGTATTACAGGAAAATAATAGGTAAATTGTTGAATTATAAAACGTTTAGCTTACAAGACAACCTGCACACTAATAAGTTGTGCTGTTTCTTCCAGCTTATCTTTCGGAACAACCATCTTTGGACGGCTGAAGTTTATATCATTCATCGTGTTTAGGGGAATAAGATGAATATGCGCATGCGGCACTTCCAACCCGATCACTGCCACTCCTATTCTCTTGCAGGGAATTACTCTCTCTATGGCTCTGGCGACTTTTTTACTGAATACATGCATGTCCGCAAGCATCTTGTCTTCTATATCAAAAATATAATCAACTTCTTTTTTAGGAATTACCAGTGTATGGCCGATGGCAAGCGGGCTAATATCAAGAAAGGCCAGGTAATTATCATCTTCGGCGATCTTATAACATGGAATTTCTCCGTTAATGATTTTCGTAAAGATAGTGGGCATTATCTGGTGATCTCTACGATTTCAAATTCAAGTTTTCCAGCGGGAGCATTAATCTCGGCGCTGTCGCCTTTTTTCTTTCCCAACAGACCTTTTCCAATCGGTGATTTAACAGAGATCTTTCCGCTTTTAAGGTCAGCTTCTTCTTCGGCTACCAGGATATAATCCATAACAGCTCCGGTCTTTTTATTTTTGATCTTTACTTTCGATAAAATCGAAACCTTGGAAATATCAATATTGCTTTCATCTACGATTCTCGCGTTGGCAACCAACTCTTCGAGTTTAGA
>DATMOV010000376.1:0-2569 GCA_035568055.1 Cytophagaceae bacterium | reverse complement strand
AATAATCTGCGCGTACCTGAAACAAAATAGTTTTTTCAAGATGCAATTCTGAAGTGCTCTTTTTTCGGGCTATCGTGTTTGGAGACTGTCCATATAGCTGAGATCCGCAAAGTAATAATATTAGAAAAGGAAAATACCTGGGCATATATAAATTAAAGTCAATTTGTTAAACGGAAAATACTAAATAATCGTTTAAAAAATAGGTTTTATTTTCTAAACCTGTTCCTTTTCTGGGCTGAATTAAAGCATTCCACTTTCTCTTACGGCCCTATTCCCTTTATTTTTTGTTTTCAGCTCTCGTTTTTTGCAAAAACCAATGATTCTTTCCTTTCTCTTCGGTCATATTGTTTAAACCAACTATATTAAGATTAAGAAATATATTAAAAAAATATTTCGGTTATCAAAACCATAAGCTCTTTTACCGGTTAGTTTAATTTTAAGAAGGTCACTTTTTAAACTGAATTTTTCTATGACAGAAAGACATACTTATAACTTTGGCATCATTGGCAACTGTGCATTTATGGCCCACATCAATACCAACGCGAATATCGTGTGGATGTGCTGGCCTCAGTTCGATAGCAGCTTTATTTTTGGAAACCTGCTGGATGAAGAGAAGGGCGGGGAATTCTCGATACTTCCGAATTCTGAGCAGTTCACGACCAATCAATATTATATAGAAAACACTAATATACTTACTACTGAATTTGAAAGCAGCGAGGGTAAGTTTAAAGTTACTGACTTCGCGCCAAGATTTTATCAATATGACCGGTACTATAAACCTCTCATGTTGATCAGGAAAATTGAACCGATTTCAGGTGCGCCACGGGCTAAGATATCTTGTAAACCTATGGGACAATATGGCGAGTTAAAGCCAGAAGTAAACCAGGGCAGCAGCCATATCCGTTATGCCGGACTGGGGCAGCAGGTCAGGTTGACGACCAATATCCCATTAAATTTCATTGTCGATGAACAGTCTTTTGTGCTTAACGAGATAAAATATTTAGTGCTGACCTGGGGAATTCCGCTGGAAGCTCCGCTGGAAGAAACTGTGGAAGATTTTTTACATAAAACTCTCAAATTCTGGCAAAACTGGATCAAGAGTACAAGTATTGGAACATTCCACCAGGAGCAAATCATTCGTTCCGCCTTGTGTTTGAAGATACATCAATTCGAAGACACAGGGGCTATTATAGCCGCAGGTACCACCAGCCTTCCCGAACATCCAGGCAGTACAAGAAACTGGGACTATAGATATTGCTGGCTCCGCGACACTTTCTATATTCTGAATGCTTTCCATAACATCGGCCACTTTGAAGAGCTGGAAAGATATTTCCATTATATAGAAAATATAACGATTAACGAAGAGGACAGATATCAGCCGCTCTATTCCATTATAGGCAGAAAGCAACTTGACGAAAAAATACTGCCCCTGAACGGGTATGGAATAGACAACAAACCGGTAAGGGTGGGCAACCAGGCTTTCACTCACATACAAAATGATGTATATGGCCAGGTGCTTGTAGCGTTGCTACCATTATATGTGGATACGCGTTTTTCAGACGGAGGCAGATATTATTCTCAGAGACTGGTAAATCATACCTTGAAAAAGATCCAGGATACGATGAACGAAAAAGACGCGGGATTGTGGGAGTTCAGGGATATAGCTCAGGAACATTGTTATACTTTTCTATTTCATTGGGCCGGAGCTTGCTCGGCATTAAAGATTGGTAACCATTTTAAGAATAAACAAATTATTGAAAAGGCCGAGAAACTCAAGAAGGAAGCAACTGCTAAAATTGAAGCGTGCTATGATGCCAAAAGAGGAGTCTATACCATGGCCATTGGCCAGCCTTGCTTAGATGCAAGTTGTTTGCAATTGATAACAATGGGATACCTGGATCCAAATTCTGAAAAAGCGAAAAACCATTTGATACAGCTTGAGCAAGAGCTTAAAACCCCTGAAGGGTTATTTTACAGATATCTCATGCCCGATGATTTCGGAACACCAAAATCAACTTTTCTCATCTGTGCCTTCTGGCATATAGAAGCATTGGCATGTGTTGGACGGCTGGATGAAGCAATTGAGAATTTCGAAAAGTTGCTTAAATACCAGAATCATCTTGGCCTTTTAAGCGAAGATGTCGATGCCAGTACTGGGAGCCAGTGGGGAAACTTCCCGCAGGCATATAGCCATGTGGGACAACTGAACGCGGCATTTAGAATTTCAAAGAAACAGGATAAGCCGACGTTCTTGTAATTTAAATCTGAGTTCTGAATTAAGACTCCATACTCTTATTCAAAAACTCATTCAGCGGCTTCATCTCTTTGTAAATCTTAAGTAGTTCTTTTTTGAAACCGGGAGCATTTACTTCAGCATCGGAAAAATTGTGCATCACATTAAAACTTTTATGCTTGAGTAGTTCTATCTGCGGATGATCTGCATCAAATCCTTTTGGCGGCCTGCTTAGTTTTTCTCCTTCTATCTGTCCGAAACTGTTTTTAAAAGCTTTGGTGTTAAGAATTTTAAGTAGCTCTTTGGAGTCATAATCTATAGACTGGCGAATAGCAT
>DATMOV010000375.1:0-7390 GCA_035568055.1 Cytophagaceae bacterium | reverse complement strand
ATTCAACTCCGCATACAACCCGCCGTGCTTCAGCAGTTCCTCATGCTTACCAACTTCTTTGATATGCCCTTTATCCATCACAATAATTTTATCAGCCTTCTGAATAGTTGAGAGCCTGTGAGCGATTACGATCGCGGTTCTGCCGTACATCAATTTTTCGATGGCATCCTGGATCATCCCTTCTGTTTCAGTATCCACTGATGAAGTGGCCTCATCCAGCACAATAATTCTGGGGTCATACACAATAGCCCTGATAAAGGAGATGAGTTGTCTTTGTCCGACTGACAAGGTAGCCCCCCTTTCCATCACTTTATAATTGAATCCGCCTGGCATCTTTTCTATAAATTTTTTCGCTCCTACCAATCCGGCTGCCTCCCACATCTTTTCTTCGGTGATACTTTTGTTATTGAGGGTGATGTTATTGGCAATGGTATCGGAGAATAAAAATACATCCTGCAGCACCACGCCAATTTTGCTCCTCAAACTTTCTATATCATATTCTTTGATGTCGCGCCCATCAATTTTAATAGAACCTTTTTGTATATCATAAAACCTGCTGAGCAAGTTAATGACCGATGATTTTCCTGCACCTGTAGCGCCCACCAACGCGATCGTTTCGCCTGGCTTTACACCAAAGGAAATATCTTTCAGCACATATTCTTCCTCATTATAAGCAAACCACACATTCTCAAATTTTACTTCTCCTTGAATATGTGCTGGTTTGAAAGCGCCATTCTCAGGGATATCTTCCGTAGCATCCAGCAGCTTAAAAATTCTATCGGAGCTTACAATGCCCATCTGCAATGTATTGAAACGATCCGCGATCATTCTTATCGGACGGAAAAAAAGTGCGATGAACATGGTGAACATCGTGAAGTCACCAATGTTAATTTTCATATCCAGGAAAAGATGTGCGCCATACCAGACTATAAGTCCGTTACATGCGGCGGAGATAATATCAGCTACAGGAAAATAAACTGAATAATACAGCACTGACCTCAAATTCGCTTTCTTATGTTCGTCATTGATAGCCACAAATTTTTTATATTCTCTGTCCTCGCTATTGAAGATCTGTACGATGTTCATGCCGGTGATATGTTCCTGTACAAAAGTGTTAAGATTGGCTACGGCAGTTCTCACGTCATTAAAAGATGCTTTGATCTTCTCCTTAAAAATATAAGTGCTGATCAGCAGCAATGGCAAGGGCGAGAGGCATATAAGCGTTAGTCGCCAATCCCTGATGAACATAGCGATCAATATTCCTATAATCAGTAAAAGGTCGGCGGCAATAGCCGCGAAGCCTTCGCTGAATACTTCTGAAAGCGTTTCTATGTCGGAAACATTTCTGGTGATCAGCCTGCCTATCGGCGTTTTATCATAAAAGCTTAGTCTGAATTTTAAAAGATGCTGGTAAAGCCTTATTCTGATGTCGCGTATGATATTCTGCCCGAGCCAGCCGGAGATATAAGTATGATAATACCTGACAATGGCGGTAAGCACCAGAAGCAATACTAGCCACATCGAGGTTCTTATCAGCGCCTGCATGTCTCCCTGCTTGATATCATGATCGATAGCAACCATTCCAATTACCAATGGCATAGCGATGCCTAACAAAGCGGTAAGAATTGTAAGGATAAATAACAGAAAGAATTTGAAAGAATAAGGCTTGATATAAGAAAAGAGCCTTTTCAGTATTCTTATATCGAAGAGACTTCCGCTCTTATTTGCTTCTTTCGCCACAGACTTATTTTTTCACAAAATTAAGCCAAAAGACAGCCAATCTCAAATCATTGCTTCATTATTGACTGAACAAATTGTTCATTAACTTGCGCCATATTTTGATAATGATGGAACATTTAAAAAAAGAAACACATCCGGTAAAAATTAACGAAGGCTTGTTATTATTTATTCTGGCGGCAATAAATTTTACCCATATTCTGGATTTCGTGATCATGGCTCCGCTTGGCCCTTTGCTGAAAAAGGAATTTCAAATAGACACCAGGGATTCCAGTTTTCTCATCGCGGTATATACCCTGAGCGCCGGTGTTTCCGGATTTCTTGGAACTTTTATGATAGACCGTTTTGACAGAAGAAAAGTTTTGCTTTTTATGTACGCGGGATTTACCATCAGCAATTTATTCTGCGCGCTGACTGATTCCTATCATTATTTCCTGATCGCAAGAATAGTCGCAGGGATCTTCGGGGGAGTGCTGGGCGCTTTAGTGATGGCGATAGTCGGAGATGCTATTCCTTATGAAAGAAGGGGTAAAGCGACAGGTATAGTAATGTCTTCATTTTCTGTCGCTTCTGTTATTGGAATACCTCTGGGACTTTTCCTTGCCGCGAAAATACAATGGCAAATGCCCTTCGTCATGCTCACGGCAATTAGCGCGCTTGTATGGATAATTGCGTTCTTTATTATGCCATCGATGACCGGACATATTTCTGGATTCACTGATATACGCGACAGAAAAAATGAGAATTTTCTTCAAAGGACATTCCGGGAAGCCCGAATGACACTGATCTCGATATTCGGTAATTCAAACCTTCGCTGGTCCCTTTTATTTATGGTATTGCTGATGATCGCAGGCCTGACGATCGTACCTTTTCTCAGCGATTATACAGTATATAATGTAGGAATCAATCAGGAAAAAGAACTGCCATGGATCTATTTCGTTGGCGGACTGGCCACGGCAATATCCGGGCCGCTGGTTGGGAAAATGGCTGACAAATATGGGAAACAGAAAATGTTTATGATATCTGCGATCATTTCCATCGTGCCAATTCTTATCGTTACCAATATGGGAAAGCTTGGCCTTTCCACAGTTCTTATTTTCTCCACCATGTTTTTTATTTTCTTCGGCGGAAGATTCGTGCCTGCTATGTCTATGATCACTTCCGGTGTGGAACCAAAATTAAGAGGGAGCTTTATGAGCATCAATTCATCCATGATGCAGGTTGGCTCATTCATTGCGACATTTGGCGCCGGCCTCATTATACAAAATGGCCCCAATGGCGAACTGGTCAATTACAACTATGTTGGTATCTTCGCTTGCCTGGCCACGCTGGTTTGCGTAGTGATATCATTTAAAGTGCAAAAAGTATCCTGAACCTATGACCAGAAAACATATACTCATTTTATTTATGATCATAGCCACTTCAGGTATGGTCGTTTATTTTATTGAACAAATGAACATAAACAGGTCGTTGCTATATGCTTTGATCTTCGCAGTAACGATCGGAAAAATATTTTTTTTTCTTACCAACAGCTACAAAAAATTAATTCATATTTCCAGGTCCAACATCACTTATTTCGGTTTTCTGCTCTTTGTATCCATGAACATATTTCTGATGGTCGTTTCTTTCTGCGTGGATTACTTCTGCATTTTTATTATTGACCCGAACTCTTTCTCTGGCGTGGAAGATGCTACTACTATTCCTGCACAGCTTTTTAAGTTTTTTTATTTGAGCTTCCTGCTGTTTACAAATATGGGTGTGGCCAATGTGGTCCCTGTAACAATGCCCGCAGAATGCATGGTGATGTTCGAGGCCATCATATCCTTCATTACCATCATTTTTATACTTTCTGACTTTGTAAATCTGAAAGACTCTTTATTGACTCTTGGGAAGGATACCAAAAATGATCAGGTAAAATCCTGATCAATAAGATTACTGTCACTACTCAGGAGCAAAATAAAAAAAACCACTGAGACACAGGAATCACGGAGATGATCACTCAATAATACAGGTAATGGTGCCAAAAATGATTTGCAATTATCCAACGGAATTAGTCTCTGTGCAACTCCATGTTCTCTATGTTTTCGTGGTGAATATTTACAAATTATTTACTGTTACTCTTCCTTAAAAAAACCCTCTTAGGATACTTTATTTTTATCAGGTATAACCCCTCCGCTGGCACAGATCTTCCTGCTTCCATGCGGCTTTTACCTTGTATTATTTTTTCAAACCCGGTAAGGCTCATGCGCCCCAGCCCAACTTCTATCAAAGTCCCTACGATACTTCTTACCATGCCGCGCAGAAATCGGTTTGCTTCTATTTCAAAAACAAGCAAGCCATTCTTTTTTTTCCATTCCGCTTTCATGATATCACAAAGAAAATGATCGACAGAAGTTTTAACTTTACTGAATGCCTGAAAGTCTTTGTATTTGAAAAGTATTTTAGCCGCTTTGTTCATCTTTTCCATATTCAGCTCTTTATAAAACAGGTATGCTAGTCCGCGGTGAAAAGGATCTTTTAGCGGACAGATCTTATAATGATAAGTGCGGGAAACAGCATCAAATCTTGCGCTGGCATCATCACGGACTTTGAAGAAATCTTTGATAATGATATCGTTGGGAAGAATGCAGTTAAGCTTGAATATGAGTTCTTCGCTAAGCTCCTTATCCAGTTCTATCTGCACAAATTGCTGCGCGGCATGTACTCCTGTATCCGTTCGTCCGCTACCCAGCGTTTCGACAGTCTGCTGAAACAATTTCTTCAATGCATTGTTTAGTTCCTGTTGAACGGTATGCGCGTTTTGCTGCACCTGCCAGCCATGATAATTACTGCCGTTATAAGCTATGTCCAGAAAATATTTCAAGGTCTCCGAATATTTTTTTTATTATCTTGCGAATTGCAATTTAAATTATTAAGATTATGATACAAAGAGTGCAGTCATTACTGTTATTTTTCTCTGCATTACTGATGCTGATCTTCCTGTTTGTACCAATCTGGCAGGGAAGTAATAAAGCGGCAAACAACGAAGGCAAAATTTTTGAAGGAAAAGTAAGCCTGAAAGCTTTTAAGCTCACATTGGAGGGTGTTGAAAAAACTACTGTAAAAACAGAATTCAATTCAAACGTGAGCGAGATCAAAATCGATGAAAAGTTTAATGTGGTTTATATAGTAATCCCGGCTATAATCAGCATCATTATTTCAGCCTTCTCAATTTTTCAATTCAAAAACAGGATACTGCAAATGAAGCTTGGTATGTTCAATACGCTGATCATCATTGGTGTCCTTGGCGGTGTCTTTCTTGGTATACGCAAAGGAAAATCTTTACTTCCGGTCATAGAGAACGACGATTTTATGATAGGATTCTTATTGCCGGTAATCGCTTTAATATTAAATGTCATGGCGAATCGTTTCATCAGAAATGATGAGAAGCTGGTGAAGTCAGCTGACCGGTTCCGTTAGTTTTAAGTTCAAATGCTTCTTCGAATTCAATTAATTTCTTTGCTCTTGCTTATCAGCATTCACGCCTTCTCTCAGGACGACAGGCTGGTGAAGAAAGCGGATAAGCTTTACGAAGAAAAAAGTTATTTCGCTGCTTTGAAGGTCTATGAGCAGGCTTTGACGCAGAAAAAAAACGATGGCTATATTAATTACAGGATCGCTAAATGTTATCTTGAAACCTCACCCCGGACTAAGGCTCTGCAGTTCGCCTACAATGGCGTTAAAAATACAGTCAAGCCCGCACCGGATTTGTACTTCACCCTTGGCCAGGCATATCATATTAACCACTTGTTCGACAGTGCCATTTATTTTTATCAGAAATCTGACCCCGGAAACACAAACAAAAAAGCAATATCAAAGCTCATCAAAGAATGTAATTTTGGCAAGCAGTATATGGGCAATCCTGTCGATGCAAAAATCACGAATGCAGGCCCGCTGGTCAATACGCAATTTCAGGAATACCTTCCATATATTACAGCGGATATGTCGAAGCTCTACTTTACTTCACGCAGGCCTGGATCTACCGGAGGCAAGAAAGACGCTGAAGGGACTTTTTATGAAGACATTTATATCTCTATCAATAAAGGTGGCGCCTGGGATATACCTATAAACCCGGGACCTCCGCTTAATGCTGAAGGACACGATGCATGTATTGGATTATCAGAAGACGGACAAACAATGTTTGTTTACAGAGGAAGCAATGGTGGAGATATTTATACCTCAGAGCTGAAAGGCAGCAGGTGGACAGTCCCCGAAGCGATGCCATTGAATACAGAATTTTTTGAAACGACAGCCGGGCTTTCGCCCGACGGAAGAACTTTGTATTTTGTAAGAAAAGTTCTTGAAGGCAGCAGAGATATCTTTATCTGTAGCCGCACTGTCAGCGGCGCATGGTCGAAGCCGAGAAAACTTGACGGAATAAATACCGAATATGATGACGATGCTCCTTTCATCCATCCGGATGGAAAAACATTATACTTCAGTTCCAAGGGTCATAGTTCCATGGGAGGCTATGATATCTTCAAATCAGAGAAAACCGCCGGAGGCTGGAGTACCCCGAAAAATCTTGGATACCCTATTAATACGGCGGAAGATGATGTATATTTTGTTCTTACCGCGAATGGCAGAATCGGATTTTATGCTTCGGAGAAAGAAGGAGGTTTTGGCAAGCAGGACATATATTCAATCCGCATGCCAGTCGATGAAAAAGAGCCGGAGCTGGCTCTGCTAAAAGGTACTGTAAAAGATGCGACTACGGGTAAAGCTATAGATGCCGAGATCACTGTGGTAGATAATGAAACCAAAGAAACGGTAGGAAAATTTAATTCCAATGCCTCCACCGGAGAATATCTGATCTCCCTTCCTTCAGGAAAAAATTATGGTGTGACGATAGAAAAGCAGGATCATCTTTTTTATTCAGAGAATGTATTTTTGTCATCCAAAGAAGGTTATAAGGAAATCAGGAAGGAGATCAGATTAAACAGCGCGAAGCAAGGTGCCAAAGTAGTGCTTAAAAATATTTTTTTCGACAGTGGGAAATCAGAGATCCGTCCGCAATCAACACCGGAGTTACAAAACCTTATCAGAGTTATGAAGAATAATCCTACGATTAAAATTGAAATTTCCGGTCATACTGATAATGTGGGAGATCCGAAAGCTAACCAGGCTTTGTCTGAGGCCAGGGCTAATGAAGTGATGAATTACCTGGTGGTAAATGGAATCGATAAATCAAGGATAACAGCCAAAGGTTATGGAAGTTCTGTTCCCCTGGAATCAGACGATACGGAAGAAGGAAGGAAACAAAACAGAAGGACGGAGTTTAAAATACTCTAATCCTTAACTGACATCATGTCATTTTAAGCCATGAATTATGGAATTGGAACAAATTTTGAAAAAACAGTTTTATAAAATTAAGAGCATTAAAAAATAATTAAAATTAAATACCATGCAGGAAAAAGGCACAATTTCAATACACACGGAAAATATCTTTCCCATCATCAAAAAATTTCTTTATTCAGACCATGAAATATTTCTCAGGGAGCTGGTTTCCAATGCCGTAGATGCGAGTCAGAAGCTTAAAAGACTGTCTTCACTCGGCGAATTCAAAGGGGAAATCGGTGACCTGAAAGTAAAAGTAAGCCTGAACGAGGCCGAT
>DATMOV010000374.1:0-6636 GCA_035568055.1 Cytophagaceae bacterium | reverse complement strand
CCAGTATTGTAATACAGTCCCATTCTTTAAAATCTTCTTTCTTAAATATCCTGTGAACGGTTCAGAGCAGTCAGCGCACTTAATAAATTTTCTCATAGGAATATTGTCCTCATTTCTTCTCCATTTAGAACCATGAGCTTTCTTTTTAAGAATTTCATTTGCTTCAAAAAATAATTGCTCTGGTATAAGGGCGGGGTGCTTTCCTTTTAGAACCTGACCTTCCAGCATTTTGTGGGCAATGTATCCGCAGTAGAAAGGATTTCTAAGGGTATCGGTAAGCCTTTGCTTTGGGATATTCAGCCCAAGCTTTGCAAGCCTTTCTACGATCTCAACATTGGATATTCCTTCGTTGGCCTTCCACTGGAAAGCCTTCTTAATTAAATGACCGTAATCATTTATTTCAATCTTCTGCTCTTTGCTCCTGAAAGCGGAGGCATAAGAATATCCGATAGGAACCTGACCCATCCATTCACCTCTCAGAAGTTTCTCCTTCATTCCGGTAACGCATTTTTCCCTTCTCAGGTCATTGTCATATTTACTGAATATGAATTGTATGTTTTGCTGAAGCACTCCTCCAACGGTAGAAACATCTATCGGCTGAGTTACGGCGACAATAGATATTCCCTGTGTCTTTAGTTGAGAGGAAATATAAATGGCATTGTCGCCTGTACGGGAAAACCTGTCAAGGCTGTAAACAAGTATGTAGGAAATTTTCTGCTTCTGGTTTTTCACATACTTAATCATCCGGTTAAACTCATTCCTTTCATCTGTTTTTGCGCTTTCATAAGTCCCGCCGAAAAAGCCCATGACATTAAAAGAATTTTTCCGTGCGTACTCAATGCAATATTTTTTCTGAGTTTCCAGACTTTGATTTGTGTCGGCTTGCTCTTTGGTGGAAACACGGGTATAGATTACCGCATTCAGTCCGGCAGTTTTATTTTCCCTGACCTGACCTTTGGCAAAGCCATTGAAATTATTATTCTTATTCTTCATACAAATAGGGGTTAGAGTGAGTAAAAATTTATTTTAAAATGAGAAGATTCTAATTTTGCTCTTCTTTGCTTTTGGATTTTGTTTTTCGTTTTGTGTTTTTTCTTTTTTCATGTTTGCTTTGTTTTAACCGTTGATGTTGATTGAATATTAGTATTGTTAATTTTTCAATGGTGCTTAGAGCATCCTCTGCTTCCCCATCCGTTATATTTTCCAGTCCTTCAAATTTTCTTAGTTCTTCAATTGTCAATCTTGAATCTTCCTGTCTTTCCATTCCCCTCGTCCGTTAAGTTTGTACAAAAAAATTGCGTGGTACTGAAGTCCATTTTCCAGAGGCACGACCAAGCGCCAAAAGCGAAATGCACAACAGCCCACGCAAGCGGGTTGCGCTTAAACTTATTCTTCGCTAAAATTTTGGTCGTTTTCTGGAAAGAATAAGCTAACGCAATATCTTAATATGACTTAATTCAAAATTCTGACTTCTATATTTTTTTCCTTTCTTTTGATCTTTTACTATAATAAATTTTCTTCCCTTCATATCCTACAAATTTTATACCTTTTTTACCTACTGAACAAAAATTATCGAACCCCGCAAGGGCAAAAAAGAAAAAGCGCTCTGGCTTTTTCTTTTTATTCAATAAAAAACTAATTCTGTTTTTCTTTCCCAAGCGAGGTGAGCTTTTTGAACTCATCAGAATTCTTGAACTTCTGCCAGTCAAAGTTTCCCATCATGTGCTGCTGGTTCTCATGCTCTCCTTTAGAGCTTCCAAAGTAATAGCCATAGATGTCTTTGGCTATTGCTCCGGCCATACCTGTCAGGTTACCGATGATGAAGCTTTCTTCGGCAGTCATATTCCCAAGACCTCTGGAAAGTATATAACCGACAATCCCAAAGAAGCCCACCACTCCCAGGTATGCCATAACATTCTGCGTGAAGTTCCTTGAACCGGCTTTGGTAGTTTCCACTTCTCTCTTTCTTGCCGAATCCCTGTCCTGCACTTCCATATTTATAATTTCCTCTCCATGCTTTGCAAGCATGTCCTGAAATTTGGTGTAGAGCGCTTCCCTGTCTTCCTTCGACTTCACCACATCATCAATAATTCCCTTTGCCCCGCTCAGCAATGTTCCGCCAAATAATTTTGTTACCAGTTCCAACATATCCGATTTCCGTTTTTAAAGTTTAAATAATACTACCCGTTTCCTGCTTTCTCCTTCTGTCTTACATTTCTCACCTCCTTATGCTGCCATTCTATAATTCTGATCCTCATCAAAGATTTTCATTTCGCCTCCATCGTTGAATCTTCCTTTCTGTGTTGCAAATCCCTTTTCAGGAACTTCAATGACTATGTCCACATTATGCTCATATTGCATACTTCCCCGAAATGCACCGCCCTTTGTAACCTGATGTACTTCGATAAAGGAAGTGTTCGGATAGTTTTCGTTAAGTTCATTCAATTCCTTCGGGCTTAGACCAAGTCTTGAAACACTATCAAGGAATACAAACTGATAATCGCTTAAATCATCAGGTAAATTGTCAGTCAAATCTAAATTGGGATGTTCAGCGCCCTTGTCATGTATCTTTATCTGAAAGGTTTTGTAAAGGCTCTCTTCCTTGGTTACATATAAGGTCTTGCCGTGATTGGCTGCAAGATATAATGCCCAATCTATTGCCAGATAGGATTTCCCGAATTTGGGATACCCAAATATCATAGCTCTGAATTTTCTTGGCGGATCTCCTATAAACTCTTTCCACTTTCCTTTAAATCCAAGCGTGTCAAATTTCATTTTGGCAAAGTCCATGCTATTTACAATTCCGCTTGGCTTTTCCTGATCTATTCCATTAAACCCGCATCCGCAAGCCTCGATAATTCCTTTAAGCCCGTTCAGCTCCGCTTTGGAAACTGCTACCGGCTCTTTGCCCTGTCTTTTCTTTAGTGATGAAATAATGGATTTCAGGCGGTACAGGTAAGGATCATCTTTTCCCACACGTCCGCTTTCAAGCGCCTTTTCAGCTCTCTTAATAAAGGCATCAGTCTTTTCCCTGTCAAGCTCTTTGCCCTGCATCCCGATATAAGACCTGATAAGGGTAATGGAATAATAAATTTTTTCGCCTCCGGCAATTTGGACAAGCTGGCTTAAAAACTTCGGATCAATTTCAATAGGTCTTTTTCCGTCCACTACATCTACAAGTTTTATCAGCATATTCTGAATCCGGTCAATCTCTTTTATAAATCTTGATTTTGCCTTGCTGATAAGCTTGCCTGTAATTGCCCTCTGCAATCCTTTAAGAATATTTAATATCTGGTTCTGATCCTTAACCCTGTCGTTAAGTGCTGCAAATTTTTTGACCTGCTTTATATCCTCGTCAAAGCTTTCAACAAACTGTACATGCTCATCCTTTGTACTTGTTTTGCCGGATTCCTTTTGTATCTCGTTATAGATACTGTCAAGGCTAAAAGAAGCATCTGCCTTTACGCCTTTAATTTCATCCACATAAATCTTAGAACCTTTTATGCGGGCGCTGAACGCACCATTGGAAACTCCCAACTGTCCGGCTTTGATTTCCTGCAAGCTGTCGCCCCTCAGCACATAAGGCCGTATAAGCTCCTTTGCAATATCTTTTGCAGACTTTGTTTTATGTTTTGGCTTTGCTTCTGCCTTTTCTTTTTTGTGAACTTCCTTTGCCACTTTTTGCACAGGTACACTCTGTACTTTTTGTCCTGCAAAATCAGAAAGCTTCTCAAAGTAAAGGTCAATGGTTTTTTTAATAGTATCATTGCCCTCATACTTTGACCAGTCCTCTCCGCTGCCGGTAACCTTAACCACAAACTCATGGCTTTTCCTTAAAGTCTCCGGAAGGGCATCAACCCCGATGAAATTTTCAACCTTGTCAAAATAATTTCCCTTGTCTATCTTAATCCTCTCCATCACGCTGCAAATTTTAATAGTTGTAATTCCAGTTCAAGCGCCATCGCCTCCAGTTCAATATCATCTTCCGCTTCCATTTCCCTGCTTCGGATTTTTAGAAGGACTGTTTTCCTTTCTTTCTTCTTTGGGATTTCATCTTTAATCAAATCAAACTGAAAAGAGGAAACAGTTACGCTTGCATTAAATTTTTCCTGCAAGACCATCACAAGCTTTTCAATTTTTTCAAGCGGAATGGAGGCAACCATTTTATCGGCTACCTTCTCAAAGATGTTCTTGTCCACAATGGCAAGAAGCTCTTTATTTAAGAATACATCACCGCCTCTTTGCTTGGAGCTTGGGACAATGATCTTATACTTATCTGCCTGCCTGAAAATGGAAATGTTGTTATTTGTATTGATCTGTCCGCCAAGTCCCATTGACTTAATGATCTTGAGCGCCCTTTCAATCGGTACGTCCACTTTGTTTAAGCTTTGCTCTTCCGGCTCCCAATACTCAGGCATCAGGATTCCTTTTTTTGTTTGTCCGTCCAGCATGGTGTAGCTGACCAGCTTTCCCCTGTACTGGCTGAATGCCTGCAAAAGATTTCCGCTTACGATGTACCTGATATTTCTGTCGGTATTGCTTTCCTTGATCTTCTTTTCCCAGTTTTTCAGAAGCTCTTCATGGCTTAATTCTTCCAGATCAACGCTTGCACCCTTGATAGACATGATCTCATCATCATAGCTTGCGGGCATGGCTACATATTTATTTCCGCTTGCAATAGCAAAGCGAAGCTTGATAGCGCTTGGGGCGTAAGGGTTCTTTTTCTTTTTATCCAGGATGAATCCCAGGAACACTGCCGGAATTAATATCTTCCCTTCTTCAAAGGATTTAACGGCATAGTTGATATTCTTTCCTACATAAAAGAATTTGAACAGCCCGTCAAGGTATTGCTTCCGGTTATTATAAAGTTTTTCAATCCTTGCCCTTGATTCTGTCTGGGCGGTTTTTAGTTCTTCCTCCCTTTTCTCAATTTCCTCTCTCCATGCAGCTTCTCCTTCTTTTTCTAAAATCCTTTTTACTTTCTTTTCATCGGGAACTTCTTTAATCAGCTCTGCATAATATTCTTCATTATCCTTCAGCTCATTTTCAAGTTTCTTTGCAGCGAAAGATTCATATTCGGAAAAAATTTCTTCCTGCTGAACTTTCGCTTCTTTTCCTTGCAGCCCTTCACGGATTAAATTGTCAAGCTCACTTTTATTAAAAGGCTTTCTCAGCACATTCGCCCTGACCGTTTCAAGCACGCTGTCTGTGCCAAACTCACTGTCCCCGCCTTTACCTACTTTGACAATCCTTTCGCTGATAGGTTCAGCCTGCAAATCCATTGTCTCCACCTCCAGATCATATTCTCCGATCTGCTTTAAGTATTCCACATACTCGTTATAGCGTTCGGAAATCTCATTGTAAAAATCCGCCTGCATCTTGGTAGAAAGAACCGCCACTCTTCCCGAAACCCTGTGAGCCGCTTCTTCAAGGGTATCCCCGTCCTCGTTTTCGGTATCCATTAATTTTAGCGGATCATCAAGCAGCCTGTTGATCTCAGGGTTCTCTTTTAAATATTCAGTGACGATCTTGTCCCCGTACTTATTTAAAAAGTCCGGTACGTCAAGTATCTTGGTGCTTTGCTTCTGGTTGGAAGTGGTATTTGCATCAAGTGATTTAAGCTTCTTCTGGAGCATCATCATAAGCCGCTTCTCGGCAGGGATGGCAGAGTTTACATAGTCATAAATGGGTTTATAAATCTGTCCTGTCCGGTTGATGCGCCCTCTTTTCTGAACTTCTGTGTTGATGTCAAGCTCTGCCTGCAAGACGATCATTACCCTTTGCTTTACTTCACCTGCCGGAACTTTGGGAGTAATAATAGCGTGCGCCGAAGCCCCTGTGCTTCCCGACTGGTTGATTAAAAGAACATCCACCTCATTATTATTGAACTGCCTGAAGGCATCATTGGTATTTAATTTCTTCCTACTTTTGATTAATCCCTGATTGGTTTTTTGATTGATCTGAAGCTCAAATTTTCTTCCGGTAACTTCGGCAACGGTATAGCCTGCCTTCTGAATTTTCTGGATCACTATATCAATGGGGGAGATAGTAATTCCGGTAGAGATATTTTTTATTTTTTCGCTGATGCGGAAATATTCTGACTGCGCTTCGGGCGAAAGCTCCGATACTTCAAATTTTTTAAAGTCCTTGTTTCCGTCTGCTTCTGTCTCTGTATATCTGAGTATGCCGTCCAGTCCTCTCATTAATACTTCGCTGAAATCGGCATTGATAATATCTCCGTCTCCAACGGGAAGTCCTTTCTCATTTTCCATTTGCTCAATGAAGCTTCCCATTGTGCTTGCAAAAGCAACGACCGGTTTCTTTCCTTCCTGCAATCTTGCAATGGCTCTTTCAGCTACCGCCTCGGCTTTAATTGAAAAGAGCATTTGGTTAATCACATTGAATACTTTGGAGAAGTAGGGCTGATTGTCCACGCCTGCCTGTGAAGTGCCTTCCCGCAGGTTCACTTCTTTTCCTTCCGCTACGGCAATGCTGTCAAGCTCTTCCACTTCCTTGTCAATGAAGTTTGTCTGAAAGCCTATTATATCACGGAGTATGCCTGTGATGTTATCGGCAATGGCTTTATGCTCTTCCTCTTTATTTTCAAGGGTTAAATAATTTACTTCCACACCTTCA